>NZ_DATJIY010000158.1:0-50002 GCF_035492835.1 Dinghuibacter sp. | reverse complement strand
ATAGATGCCTCGACCCCCGCCGGTATGTTCTATGGTATCCAAACCTTCCTCCGCCTCTTCCCCCGCAACGCGACAAAAAACCAGTGGCTTTTCCCCGCCGTCGACATCACCGACCAGCCCCGCTTCGCGTACCGCTCCCTGATGCTGGACGTCGGCCGCAATTTCCAGACAAAAAAAGAAATCTATCGCGTCCTCGACCTCATGGCCTTTTGCAAGCTCAACACCTTTCACTTCCACCTCACCGACGACGAGGGCTGGCGGCTCGAGATCCCATCGCTCCCCGAGCTCACCACGGTCGGGGCTAAACGCGGACACACCCTCGACGACCGCGACTGGCTGCGCCCCTGCTACGGCTCCGGTCCCGACACCAGCAGCCCCACCGGTAGCGGCTACTATACCCGCGCTACATTCATCGACATCCTGCGCTACGCCCAAAAGCTGCACATCCGCGTCATCCCCGAAATCGAAAGCCCCGGCCACGCCCGCGCCGCCGTCAAGGCCATGGACAACCGCTACCGCCGCCTAATGCGTGACGGACGCCCCGCCGAAGCCCTCGAGTTCCTCCTCCGCGATACCACCGACGCGTCCGTCTATTCGACGCCGCAGCTCTACCACGACAACGTGATGAACGTGGCGCTACCATCGGTCTACCGCTTCATCGGACGCGTGACGGCGGAAATCGTCTCGATGTACCGCGACGCCGGCGTCCCGCTGGAAACGATCCATCTCGGTGGTGACGAAGTGCCCGCTGGCGTGTGGGAGCGTTCACCCGCCTGCCAGGCGTTGCACCTCGCGAGCGTGAACGATCTTTGGTATTACTACTTTGGCAAAGTGGATTCGATCTTGAAGTCCGAGGGGCTTTACCCGAGCGCCTGGGAGGAAGCCGGCATGCGCAAAACCCAATCCGACGGCCACCCCTCCGTCCTCCCCAATCCCGACTTCGCGCGCAGCGGCATGCAGGTCCACATCTGGAACAATGGGGGTGGGGCGGAGGACCTGGCCTACCGGATGGCCAACGCGGGGTACAAGGTCGTGCTATCGGTGGCGTCCAACCTGTACTTCGACATGTCCTACAACAAGTCGTTCGATGAGTTCGGCTACTACTGGGCCACCTTCCAGGACGCCGACAAACCGTTTACCTATATCCCGTTCGACTACCTCCGCCTGCTCCAGCAAGACGAGCAAGGCAACCCGCTCCCGCCGGGGCTCAAAGCGTCCAAGGAGCGCCTTACCGACTATGGCAGGAACAACATCGTCGGCCTGGAGGGCTGTCTCTGGGGCGAAACCCTCCGGGGCGGCGACGGCCTGGAATACAAGCTCCTCCCCAAGCTGCTGGGCATGGCCGAACGCGCCTGGGCGCCGGACCCGGTCTGGGCCACCCAACGCGACACCGCGGCCGCCCGCCAGTCGATGTCTGACGCCTGGTACGCCTTCGCGAGCCTGCTGGGCCGCCATATCCTGCCCCAGCTCGACGACTACGCCTATCGCCTGCCGCCGCCCGGCGTCCTGGTCAAAGACGGACAGGTATTAGCCAACGTCCAGTTCCCGGGACTCGCGATCCGCTACACCAGCAACGGCGCCGAACCGGACGCGCACAGCGCATTGTACACTAAGCCCATCACGACCCACGGCCACATCAAGCTCCGCGTGTTCAACGACAAGGGCCGCGGCAGCCGGACCGTGGAAGTCGAAAACCTGTGAGACACATAAATCCGTAACTTGCTCCCATGCGCACCGTAATCCTCCTTTTGTTCGCCTGCACTACCGCTACAACCTCCGTCCACGCACAACGCAAAGCCGTTACCGAAAACGGCGACCAGGTCATCCTCTACGACGACGGCACCTGGAAAGCAGTTACGGACTCCACAACCGACGCGGACACCGTAAAGATCGCTACCAATCCGAAGCCCTTCGCCAAAGAAGCCTCGTCGAGCTTCCTGGTCAAAAGCGCCACGGCGCCCCCGGTGGCCGTCTGGATCGACGCTACCAAATGGAACTTTGCCAGGAAAAAAGAAGGCCCCCAGGAATACGCCTTCGAAATGAAAAGCGGCGACCTCTACGGTATGCTGATTTCCGAAAAGATCGAGCTGCCCCTGGAAAAGCTCCGGGAGGTGGCCGTGGAGAACGCCCGCAACGCCGCCCCGGATATGCGCGTCACGCATCTTGAATACCGGACCGTCAACGGGCTGAAAGTGCTGAACATGGAAATGCGCGGCTCGACCTCCGGCGTCCACTTTGTGTATTACGGGTACTACTACACGGATACGAACGGGACGTATCAGCTGGTCGTGTTCACCGCGGAAAAATTGTGGGACAATACAAACAAAGCCAAAGCCGAAGCCTTCCTGAACGGCCTCACCGAGCATCAATAATGAGCAACGCATTTCTCTTCGACCTGAACGGCACGATGATCGACGACATGGAATACCATGTCAGGGCGTGGACCTCCCTCCTCAATGAAGACCTGAAGGCGGGCCTCACGGACGCGTATATCCGCGGCCAGATGTATGGCAAGAACGAAGAGCTCTTCCACCGGGTGTTTGGCCCCGGTCGCTTTACGAAAGAAGAAATCAACAACTATTCGCAGGAAAAGGAGCGGCGCTACCAGCAAACCTACAAACCGCACCTGCGGCTAATAGACGGCCTCGACGGGTTCCTGGGGACGGCTCACGCGGAGGGTATCGCCCTGGGCATAGGCACCGCCGCCATACCCTTCAACCTCGACTTCGTGCTCGACAACCTCCATCTAAGAGAGCTGTTCCAGGCGGTCGTCACCGCCGACGACGTAGCCGTCTCCAAACCCGATCCCGAAGTCTACCTGGCCTGCGCCGCCATCCTGAATACGCCACCGGCTCGCTGTCTCGTCTTCGAGGATGCGCCCAAGGGCGTGGAGGCAGCGCTCAACGCCGGTATGAAGGCGGTCGTCATCCTCTCCACCCTCCATGGCCCGGACGAATTCAAAAAATACCCTAACGTCGTGAAAATGATTCACAACTACACCGAAGTGACGCCGGCCGGTCTGCTCGCAACAATCGGTTAACCGGCCTGTATTTGGCGCGCAGCGTGGATGTCGTATCTTGGACTATATGTTTACCTCCAAACTCACGGGCTCTGTAATCCTTGGCGCGCTCCTCCTGACCGCGTGCGGCAAAAAAGGCGCTTCGCCAAACGGCGGCGGCGGTCTGACCCCGCCCCCCACCGTCTTCTACGTCAGCCCCACTGGCAACGACAGCCACGACGGCTCGTCCCCGTCAACCGCCTGGAAGACGATCGCCAAAGTCAACGCCACACCCTTCCAGACGGGCAACATGATCCTCTTCGAGGGCGGCCAGACCTTCGCCGGCAACCTGGTTGTCAGCAGCGATGGGGTCGTGCTGAAAAGCTATGGCAACGGCTTGGCTACCATCGACGCCGGTACCGGCACCGGCATTTACGTCTATAACAAAAGCAATGTCACCATCGACAGCCTGAAAGTCACCGGTAACTGGACCGGCAGCGCCCAAAGCGGCAACCAGGGTTCGGGTATCGAATTCTATACCGACCAGGGCGGCAACGCGCAACTGGGGAGCTGTACCGTCGACTATTGCGACGTCAGCGGTTTTCAAACGGCCGGGATCGTCTTCCTCTCCGGGCCCGCCGATGGCAGCCAGAGCGGCTATGCCAAAATCGAGGCCAGCCACAATGCCGTACACGATAACGGCGCCTATGGCCTCACCTGCCTGGGTAATCAGGGTAAGGCGGGCAGCACGGCCTACGCTTTTCCCAGCGTATATATCGGCTATAACAAAGTGTACAATAACCTGGGCATAAGCGCCAAAACCGACAACCACTCGGGCGACGGCATCCTCGTGGGGGAAGCGGGCGGCGGAACCATCGAACACAACGTTGCTTACAACAACGGCTGGGACTGCGGTTCCACCAGCGGCGGCCCGGCGGCGATCTGGTGTTATGACGCGACCAACCTGGTCTTTCAGTACAACGAGGCATACGGTAACGGTACCGGTGCGGGAAAAGCCGACGGCGACGGTTTCGACCTGGACGGCGGCGTCACCCACAGCGTCGTGCAATACAACTACAGCCATGGCAACGCGGCAGCGGGTTTCCTGGTGTGGGAATACGGCGACACCCGCGGACACAATAGCGGCAACGTCGTCCGCTACAACATCAGCGTCGGCGACGCCTCGGGCAACACGGCATATGGGGGAATCGTCACCGGCCCCGGCTGCACGGGAAACCTCTTTTATAACAATACGATCTATTCTCCTAACGCTACGCCGGTCTACGTTTATGGCGGCAACCATAGCGCTTTTTATAACAACATCCTGGAGACCGTCAGCGGGCCGGGCGTAGTCTATTGCGCCGGCGATACCAGCGTCGCGTGGTTCCTCAACAACTGTTACTGGGCGCAGGGCGGTCCCACGCAATTTTCGATCAACGGCGCGACATACTTATATATCGCCTCCGTGATTACCACCGGCAACGAGATGTATAAAGGCACCCAGTACGGTATCGGGATCGACCCCCATTTCAGCAACGCGGGCGACGCAACCACTATAGGAACCGGGACACCCGGCACCCTGACCAGCTATACGCTCCAGGCGGGTTCGGCGCTAAGCGCATATGGCATCGACCTGGCGGCCTGGTTTGGCATCAACGTCGGCGCCACCGACTTCAATGGCGTCGCCATCCCCTATGCAGGGCACTACAACATGGGAGCCTGTCATTAGCGATAGTACGCTTCGCTCCACCGCAACTCATTTTTGAGGGCGTGTAATTTCGTATTCCGGTCGATCAGCACCAGCTCGATCCCCGCCATTTCGGCGAAGTCTTCCAGGTGTTCCGACGTGAGGTTCTGGCTGTAGCACGTGTGGTGCGCCCCTCCGGCATAGATCCAGGCGGTACAGCCCGTGGCCATGTCGGGATAAGGCTTCCACAGCACGCGGGCAACGGGTAGCTTGGGCAGGCTATGGATGGGGCTTACCGCAACGACCTCGTTGACGAGCAACCGGAAGCGGTTCCCCATGTCGACGATGGAGGCGTTGAGCGCGGGACCCGCCGCGGAGTTGAACACCAGCCGCACCGGGTCGGCCTTGCCGCCGATCCCCAACGGGTGGATTTCGCAGGAGGGCGTATCGTCGGCAATGGACGGGCAGATTTCGAGCATGTGCGATCCCAGCACCAGCGGGTTGTTCGGGTCGAAGTGATAGGTATAGTCTTCCATAAAGGAATTACCCCCTTTCAACCCGGTGGCCATCACCTTCATCGCGCGGACGAGGGCTGCCGTTTTCCAATCACCCTCGGCGCCAAAGCCATAGCCTTCGGCCATCAGGCGCTGTGTGGCGATACCCGGCAGCTGCACGATACCGTGTAAGTCCTCGAACGTATCGGTATAACCCTTGTATCCGCCTTTTTGCAGGAACGACCGCAACCCCGCCTCGATCCGCGTGGCGTCCCTCAAAGCGGGGCTCGTGAACAATGCGGGCGTCATCGTATAGCTGCGGTGGTAGTCGGCGATCAACTCCTCGACCGTGGACGCCGGGACCGCCGCGATTTCCGCGGCCAGGTCGCCCACGCCATGCGTATTCACCGAATAGCCGAACTTGATCTCAGCCTCCACCTTGTCCCCCTCGGTCACGGCTACCTGCCGCATGTTGTCGCCAAAACGCACGAACTTAGCACCCTGCCAGTCATGCCAGCCACAGGCCGCGCGCAGCCAGGCGGCGAGCCTTTCGTGGACCTGCGGGTCCTGCCAGTGCCCGGTAACCACCTTCCGGTTGAGCCGCATCCGGCTCATGATAAAGCCAAACTCCCGGTCGCCGTGGGCGCTTTGGTTGAGGTTCATGAAGTCCATGTCTATGTCGCTCCAGGGGATGTCCCTGTTGAACTGCGTATGCAGGTGCAGCAGCGGTTTCTGCAGCGCCTTAAGGCCGCCGATCCACATTTTTGCCGGAGAAAACGTGTGCATCCACGCAATGATCCCCACGCAATCCTTCGCGGCGTTGGCCTCCTGCAACAAGCGGTGGATTTCCTCCGGCGTTTTTACCACGGGTTTACACACGATGCGGACGGGGATCAGCGGCGAATCGTTGAGCGCGTCGGCCACGATCAGCGCGTGCTCCGCCACCTGGCGGAGGGTTTCTTCCCCATAGAGGTGCTGGCTACCGGTGACGAACCAGGCTTCGAAAGTTTTCAGATCGTTCATAGTTATTGCCCGTAGTATGAGCCCGGGCCGTGCTTTCTTTCAAAATGTTTTTTTATGAGCGAATCCTTCAGCGCCGGCGCATCCGCCCGTATCTGCTCCGTGAGGTACGCCATGTGCGCGATGTTCTCGAGCACCGCGCTGTTGTACACCGCCTTGGCGGCGTCCTTTCCCCAGGTAAAGGGCGCGTGGTTCCCCACGAGGATCATCTCTACCTCTTCATAGCTCAGCCCCCGCTGCTCCAGGCACTGCATGATCTGGAATCCGGTCTGGTATTCGTAGTCGCCCTCGATCATGCGGTCGTCCATGGGCGGCGCGCAGGGGATGTTACACGTGGTGTGGTCCGCGTGTGTAGTCCCGTAGATGGGGATGTCGCGCTGCGATTGCGCCCATGACGTCGCGTAGACAGAGTGCGTGTGTGCGATGGCCCCGATCGAAGGCCAGTGCTTGTACAAAACCGCGTGCGTCAGCGTGTCCGAAGACGGCCGCAGGCTACCCTCGACGGTCTTGCCGTCAAAATCGACGATGACCATTTTGGCCGGCGACAGGAGCTCGTAGGGGACTCCGCTGGGCTTGATCGCGAAGACCCCCGCCGCCCGGTCGGCGGCGCTCACGTTCCCGAAGGTGAACAGCACCAACCCCAGCCGGGGGAGCTGCATGTTGGCTTCGAAAGCGGCTTCGCGTATGCTTTGATAGGATGACATCGTTCCCGTTTTTTCTTAAAATTATCTAGTTGGCCTGAAACTGACCCAGTTCCAAATATCGTTGATACCGCCGGGCGTACACCGCAGCCCGCACCGGATCGGGCCTGTACTCCAGGTCGAACCCCGGCCCCATGGCCGCCATCGCCTCCCCGACGCTGGCGTACACCCCTGCCACCGTCGCCGCAAACATGGCCGCGCCCAGCGCGCACGTCTGTTCGGACCGGTGGATCCGGATCGGCATGTCCATGACGTCGGCCATGACCTGCATGATATAGGGCGATTTCCGGGCGACCCCGCCCAACCCGATCAAGCCGTTGACCGGAACGCCTTCCTGGCGGAACCGGTCCACGATGGCTTTGGCCCCGAAACACGTGGCTTCCACCCAGGCCTTGAAGAGACGCGGCGCGTCGGTCGACAGGTCCAGCCCGAGGATCGCCCCCCGGACCTCCTGGTTGGCGTCCGGTGTTCGCCGGCCGTTGAGCCAGTCGAGGGCGAGCGGGTCGTCCTCTTTGACCGGCAGACCCGCGGCAGCTTCCGTCAGGGCGCCGATCAGCTTTTCACCAATGGCATCCGCCTGCTCCGCGGGCAAAAACCGCCTCACCGGCCACAACAGGACGTCCCTCCACCACGCATACGTGTCCCCAAAGGCCGATTGCCCGGCCTCCAGCCCGATGAGCCCGGGGATCACCGACCCGTTGACCTGCCCGCAGATGCCCTTTACCAAGGTGTCCCCGAGGTCGGCGGCCGGCGCCACCAGCATATCGCAAGTCGACGTCCCCATCACCTTGCTCAGGTGGTAGGGCTCGATTTGTCCGCCCACGGCGCCCATATGTGCGTCAAACGCGCCCACCCCCACGCGCACGTCCGGGGGCAACCCCAAACGGGTCGCCCATTCAGCGTTGAGGGTGCCGGCGGCTTCATCCGCCGGATAGGTATCGGTGAACAGTCGATCGGTAAATCCTTGTAACAGCGGGTCGAGCGCGGTGAACCAGCTGTCCGGTGGCAACCCGCCAAACTCCGCCGCCCACAGCGCCTTATGACCGGCGGCGCAAACGCTTCGTTTCATGGCGTTTACGTCCGTTCCCCCGGTCAGCAGGAAGGGCACCCAGTCGCAGTGCTCGACCCAGGACCAGGTGGCCGCGCGGACCCTTGGGTCCGTACGCAGCACGTGCAGCAGCTTTGCCCAGAACCATTCCGACGAATATATCCCCCCCACGAAGCGGAGGTAGTTGGTCTCGTATCTGGCCGCATGGGCATTGATTTCGGCGGCCTCCCGGGTCGCCGTATGGTCCTTCCACAATACGAAAAGCGCGTTCGGGTCCTCCTCGAAACCGGGCAGCAGCCCCAGCGGGGTACCCGACCGGTCCACGGCCACCGGCGTCGACCCCGTAGTATCCACGCTGATTGCCCGCACGGCGCGGGCTTTTTCGGGGCCCGCCTGCCGGACGCAATCCTTTACCGTGGCCTCGATGCCCTCGATATAGTCCAGGGGATGCTGGCGGTAGCGGTTTTCCGCCGGGTCGCAGTAACGTCCCGCCTTCCAGCGCGGATAGTAGAACACCGACGCTGCGATCTCGCGCCCGTCCGCGGCGTCCACGATGATGGACCTGACCGAATCGGTGCCGAAGTCCATGCCAATGACGTAATTTTCCTTTCCCTGTTCCATATGGGGCAATAATTGTCAAAATAACACGTATTATTTTAACCACCCAAATTTTTCTCCGGTCCGCCTACGGGTCGCGGTCACTTCAAGTTATCCGGATTGGGAATGAAATTTAAGAACGCGTGGAACTTCGCGGAATACCGTTTTTTATCCAATTTGAAATAGAATGCGCCCTTTTTGGAGTTCTCTTTATCCTTGTCTTTTTGCTTTATGAGCAGCCCCGTCGACAATACCTTCCTGCTGAAGTTCCGCTTATCGAGCGTGGTGTCGTAAATGGCTTCGTACAACGTTTGCAATTCCGGAATGGTAAATTTACCGGGCAGCAGCTCGAACAGTATGGGATGGAAGGCGGCCTTATATTGCAACTTGGCTTTCGCCATGGATACCATCTCCGTATGGTCGAAAATCAGGCGCGGGGTCTCGTGGATGGGGAACCACTCGGCGCGATAGTCCTCGTTGAGTTGATTTTCATAGTCGTGTATATTGATCAGGGCAAAGTAGGCCACGGAAACCGTCCGTTCGGCGGGGTCCCGGGCGGGGCCGCTGAAGAGATGGAGCTGTTCCAGATAGACCCCTTCCAGACCGGTGAGCTGTTGAAGGATGCGGGCGGCGGCCGTCTCGGAGTCCTCGTCCGCCTGCACAAAACCGCCCATCAAGCTCCATTTCCCTTTTTCAGGCTCCATGCCCCTTTTGATGAGTAACAGTTTTAGTTCTTTCCCGTCAAAGCCAAAGATGATACAATCCACTGCCAGCAACAGTCTTGCTTGTTTTGAGTACCTGGTCATAGCGTAAAAGTAGCCTGATTTACCGATAATATCCAAAGGTTTACCGAATTAGGCTTGCGCCTGGGCGGGGGCGATGGATAATGGAATATTTTTGGTTTACAGTTCTAAAAATGGAATTTATGAAAAAAATGCTTGCAGGTTTAACCGTCCTGATATTGTCTGTCTGCGCGATATCCGCGAGCGCCCAGGGTGGCGGTGGCGGTGGTCAGATGCAGGAGCGCATGCGCCAGATGTATAAGGACTCTCTCCAGTTGACGGACGTACAGATCGATTCCGTCATGGCTGTCCAACAAGACTTGCGCCCGCAAATGCGTGCGATTTTCCAGGACCAGAGCATGAGCCAGGACGACAAGATGGCCAAGATGAAGACCCTCAACGACCAGGCGGACGTCCGTTATGCCAAGTTCCTGTCTGCGGACCAGATCGCCAAGCTGCACGCCATGCAAGAGCGCATGCGCGCCAGGATGCGTAACCGCCAAGGCGGCGGCGGAGGCGGCGGGGGCAATCGATAGTATCGTTTTCCCTTTAACCCTTACTTAGATACACGGCTGCCCATCCGGGTCTGGCATTCTCGAAAGGAGTGCCACCTACGGATGGGCGGCCACTTTTTTGCCCCCCCGAACGGTTGCGTTCACCCGAAAAAGCCCAACGTTAACAACCTCGAAACATGAATTCACGGCTTTTGCCTGTCACCGTATCGCATTGTCATTACCTTTATTGGTCAGAAACTAGGCTTGCATTTCTCTGAACATCAAAATGTCTGCATGAAAAGACTTCTACGCTCCGTCACCCCCATTATCCTGTGTCTCGTATCCTTCGCCTCCAGGGCAGGGTATATTACTGCCACCGCCGCAGGGGGGCATTGGACCGCTACCACGACCTGGGTCGGAGGGATAGTCCCCGGTCCTACAGACATCGCCATCATACCCGCGGGGTCCACCGTCCTGGTTGACGCGGGCGACCTCGAAATACCGGACCCGATCGGCGGGGCGTTCGATGGGTTCAACAATCCCGCTTCCATCATCGTATACGGCACCTTCAACCTTGCGGACGCCAATTATTACCCGCTCTTTTTGAGGCCCGTCAATATATACATCCCTTCCGGCGGCAAGATGGCCGACCTTACCATCAACGAGGGTTACGTGATGTTCGAGACCTCCCACATCTATGTTTATTCCGGGGGGACCTATACGGCGCCGGCCGTTGGCTCCTACGTTTATGACGCGGCGGGTTATCCTTCCGGCGGGGACTTTAATCTTTATGGATTCAACCCTGGCAATACCTCCGGCCCCTTTACGCTGACGGTTGCCCTGGATCAACCCACTTTCGCCGCCACCACGCCGCCGGCCCTTCCGCAGGTGCCCGTTAACAGCGTTGCCTATCCGGGTGACAATCAAAATTTCGCCACCCCGCAATACATCAACTTTTACGTAACCTGGACGTCCAACAACATTCCGTTGACGGTGACCGGGTCGCCCTATATAGACCTTACCCTGGGTAATAAAACCGTCAGGGCGGTCTACATCGGAACCGACGGCGTCAGCTCGACGGCGTATTTCGCCTACCAGGTACAACCCGGCGACTATGCGGCTCCCGGGCATCTGACCCTGGGGAACGTTATCCACCTCAATGGGGGAAACATTACGCTAAATGACGGCCTGCCCGTCAGCACCGACCTGAGCGCTCCCGCCAGCCCGCTGCCGGTTCCGACGAACATAACCGTCGCCTCCCCGGCCCCGCCGATCGTTTCCACGCCAACCGCTACCAACATCACTACCGCCGGCGCTAAGCTGAATGCCTTTGTCGACGACAGCGGCGGCGCCACGGCCGTGACTTTCCGGTACGGCACCGATCCCACGATGACTTCTGCGACGACGGTAGCCGCCACGCCCGCAACCATCGCCGCCGGCACGGGCAACACCGCGGTGACCACGACGCTGACCGGTCTCGCCAACAGCACCCAATACTATTACCAGGTCGTCGCGCAAAACAGCGCCGCTACCGTCCCCAGCAATATCCAAACCTTCCACACGGCCCCGGTAGTTTACTTCATTTCCTATCCCGCCGACGGAACGTATGGCGCCGGCCAGATCCTGCACTTCTACGTGTCGTGGACACCGGGCGAGGGTCCGTTCACTGTAACCGGCACGCCAACCATCGATCTCACCATCGGTCATAAAAAAGTGACGGTTACCGCCAACGGCGCCGACCCCACCGCCAGCACGGTCTATTTTATCTATACGGTACAACCGGGCGACTACGCCACGGGAACACTGCAACTGGGACCGGTCATCCACCTCAATGGGGGCGCAATCCTCGACCAGTATGGCGACCAGGTGGACACGTCGCTGACCAACCCCGTCATCCCGACATCCCCGACGCCGGGTAACGTCAACGTCATCGCCCCCGCACCCCCCATTGCCAGCAACGCCCCCGCGGATATGATCACGTCCACGGGCGCCACGGTCTATGGTTATGTCGACGACAGCGCCGCCAATACGGCCGTGACATTCGTGTACGGTACCGATCCAGCGTTGTCGGGAGGCACCACCACCGTGCCCGGCATCATCCCCACGATCGCCGCCGGCACCGGGAATACCTTGGATTCGGCCATCCTCACCGGTTTGACGCCGAGCACGACGTACTACTACCAGGTAGTCGCCGTCAACAGCCAGGGCACCGCGACGGGCACGCCCATATTACACTTCACGACCGCCCCCGACGCGGCGCCCGTTGTCACCACGACCGGCGGTACGACGATGTTCTATGCCACCGGTACGAATTCCGTGGCCGTGGCGGTGGACCCGGGTGTAACCGTCTCCGACGTGGACAACACGACGCTCGTCAGCGCCACCATTACGATTGCCACCGGCTTCGCGTCGGGCGACGTGCTGAAAGCCCCGAGCGGCGGCGGCTTTACCACCACCTATAATGTTACCACCGGGGTGTTGACGATCACCGCCAGTCCGGCGGCGACCCTCGCACAATGGAACACCGAGCTGCAATCCATCACCTTCGATGACCGGAAGCCCAACCCGACCCTCGGGAACAGGACGGTCAATTTCACCGTCAACGACGGAACACTGAATTCAATCGCCGCGACCAAGACCGTATCGGTGGCGCTGGGCCTGGCCTTCACGGGTGGCTCCTCGCAATCGGCCTCATATTGCGCCAATAGTAGCGCCCAGGACTTCAGCAGCCTGCTGGCGGTGTCCGACCTGGCGACCGGGGATAACCTGACCTACGGCATCGTAGCCGGGCCCGCGAACGGTTCGCTCACCGTTAACCCCAGCCCGTTCACGTCCAATGGCGGCACAATGACTCCTACGGGCATGACCTATACACCCACGCCGGGCTACTCCGGCACAGACGCCTTTACCATCAGCGTCACCAACGGCACGCTGACGGCGCAGATCGTCATCAACGTCACCATCAATGCCCAGCCGGCGGCGCCGGCCATAACCGGTGCGTCCTCGGTTTGCTCCGGTTCCACCATTACGCTGACCGGTAACCCCACCGGCGGCGCCTGGACCACCGGCAACAGCGCCGTCGCCACCGTCGACGCCTCCGGCGTCGTAACCGGCGTGGCACAAGGCAATACCAACATCGTATATACCGTGACCAACGGTTTTGGTTGTACCAATAACGCCACCTCGCCCGTTGCGGTCAACCCGGTACCGGCCACGCCCGGCGCGATCGCCGGCTCCGCCGCCGTGCACAACGAGCAGACCGGCGTCGCGTATTCCGTCACTAACGATCCCACGGTCACCTATACCTGGAGCTATACCCCGCCGGCAGGCGTCACCATCAACGGCACAGGCAACGCCGTGACCCTCGACTTCGGCCCGACCGCCGCCAGCGGTACGCTCAGCGTCGTCGCCGTAAGCAACTGCTCCATATCGAGCGCCGCTTCGACGCTGCCCGTTACCGTGAGCGCGCCGGCTATAACGGTTTCGCCTTCCACGCTGACCGCGGCGACCGTAGGCGCAGCCTACACCGCGAGCATCACGGCTTCGAACGGCTCGACTCCTTATACCTTCGCTGTCACTGCGGGTTCTTTGCCCGCGGGACTTTCCCTGTCTTCGGGCGGCTCCCTGAGCGGCACGCCCACGGCCGGCGGCTCGTTCAACTTCACCGTAACGACAACCGATACATACGGATTCCCCGGTTCGCAGTCATATACCCTTACGGTCAATCCCGCCATTATCACGCTCACGCCGACCCTGCCCGCGGCCACCGTTGGCGTAGTCTACAGCCAGTCCATCACCGCGACCGGCGGCACGAGCCCGTACACGTACGCGGTTACCTCCGGCAGCCTGCCCGCAGGCCTGACGCTGGCCTCCGACGGTACGCTGAGCGGCACACCCACTGCCGGCGGCAGCTTCACCTTCGCGGTCACTGCGACCGACGCCTCCACCGGCACCGGTCCTTATACCGGTACACAATCTTATTCGTTCACGGTCAACCCTGCCGGCATCACGCTCACGCCGACCCTCCCGGCGGCCGCCGTTGGAGTCGCCTACAGCCAAACCGTCACCGCGACCGGCGGCACGAGCCCGTACACCTACGCCGTCACCTCCGGCAGCCTGCCCGCAGGTCTGACGCTGGCAAGCGACGGTACGCTGAGCGGTACGCCGACGGCGGGCGGCAGCTTCAACTTTACGATCACGGCGACCGACGCCTCCACTGGCAGCGGACCCTATACCGGTTCACAATCATATACGCTCACCGTCAACGCGGCCTCCATCGTCGTTGCCCCTGCAACGCTCCCGGCAGCCACTGTTGGTGTAGCCTACAGCCAGTCGATTTCCGCGACCGGCGGTACGAGCCCGTACACCTACGCGGTTACGTCGGGCAGCCTGCCCGCAGGCCTGACGCTGGCAAGCGACGGTACGCTGAGCGGCACGCCGACGGCGGGCGGCAGCTTTACGTTTACCATAACTGCGACCGACGCCTCCACCGGTACCGGTCCGTACACAGGTTCTCAATCCTACACGCTCGTAGTAAACGCACCGGCTATCAGTCTCACGCCAACGACCCTGCCAAACGCCACGATCGCGGCAAGCTATACGGCTTCCGTCAGCGCGACCGGCGGTACGGGCCCCTATACGTACGCCATCACCGCTGGTAACCTACCCGCTGGCCTGACGCTGGCAAGCGACGGTACGTTGAGCGGCACGCCCACCGCCGGTGGCAGCTTCACCTTTACCATCACGGCTACCGATGCCTCTACCGGCACCGGTCCCTACACGGGTTCTCAAGCCTATACCCTCGTCGTCAACGCACCGGTCATCAGCCTTGCGCCGACGACCTTGCCGAACGCGATGATCGCGGCAAGCTACAACGCCTCCGTCGGCGCTACGGGTGGTACGAGCCCCTATACATACGCCGTCACCTCGGGCAGCCTGCCCGCGGGTCTGACGCTGGCCAGCGATGGTACGATCAGCGGCACGCCGACGGCAGGTGGCAGCTTCACCTTTACGGTCACGGCCACCGACGCCTCCACCGGCGCCGGTCCCTATACCGGTTCGCAATCCTATACGCTGACCGTGAACGCCCCGGCGGGCATCAGCGTTGCCCCGGCAACACTGCCCGCAGGTTCCTACGGCCAGGTATACGCCGGCGCAACGATTGCGGCCAGCGGTGGTACGAGCCCGTACACTTACGCCGTCACCTCCGGCAGCCTGCCCCCGGGTCTGACGCTGGCTTCGGACGGTACCCTGAGCGGCACACCCACCCTGGTCGGCGACTATACGTTCACCGTTACGGCCACCGACGCCTCCACCGGCGCCGGTCCGTACACCGGCTCCGCCACCTATACCGTCCACATCGCCCCGGCGACGCTCACCATCACCGCCAACGGTCAAAGCATGACGTATGGCGGGACGGTGCCCGCGCTAACGGTCACGTACAGTGGCTTTATCAACGGCGACAACAGCGCGAGCCTGACCACCCAGCCCACGATAACCACCACGGCCACATCGGCCAGCGGCGTCGGCCAATACCCGATCACCGCCAGTGGCGCCGTCGACCCGAACTATAACATCGTCTATGTAAACGGTACGCTCACCATCAACCCGGCCAGCCTCCTGGTGACCGCGGCTCCGGTGACGCGCTACTTCAATACCCCGAACCCGCCGCTGACGTATACCTTTAGCGGGTTCGTCAACGGGGACGATGCCTCCGTCCTCACGTCCCAGCCGTCGATCAGCACGACCGCGGTGCAAACATCGCCCCCCGGCCAGTACCCGATCACGCTCAGCGGTGGCACCGCGGCCAACTACACCCTCCTGTACCAGGATGCGGTCCTGACCGTTGTGCAGTCGCTCAATAACGTGATCACGTTCAACCCGCTGCCGGTGCACACCTACGGCGACCCGGATTTCCTGATCAGCGCCACCGCCAATTCGGGTCTGGCCGTTCGTTTCGTATCCCAGGATACGACGATCGCCACGGTCTACCAGGACGGCAGCGGTAACTGGATGGTCCACATCGTAGCCGCGGGCCAGGTCACCATCAGCGCTTTCCAGGACGGTGACGGCATGTACGCCCCCGCACCCGAAGTCGACCAAAGCCTGCAGATCAACAAGGCCAGCCAGACCATCACGTTCGCGGCCCTGCCCGCCGACGCCGTTACGGGTCAAACGCTAACCCTGTCGGCCAGCTCCAGCGCCGGTCTGCCGGTTTCGTTCACATTATCAGACCCGACCCTGGGCGCCCTCAGCGGCAACCAGCTCCAGATCACGGGCACGGGTACCCTGACCGTTACGGCCAACCAGCCGGGTAACAACGATTACCTCCCGGCGCCGCCCGTCAGCTACACGATCAATATCTTCAACAGCGCCGGCTTCCATTCGGGTATTGGCGTATTCCCCAACCCCGCGCACGGAACCATCCACATCCGATTCACCTCCGACTACCTGATCACGAAGTACATCATCTTCGGCATCAACGGCCAGGTCGTACGGTCCGAAACCGACGTGTCCACGAACAGCAACGACCTCCAGGTCGACGTTGGCACCCTCCAACCCGGCTACTACCTCGTCCGCGTGGTATGTATCCGCAACAACGAGATCGTCTACCCCGTGTTCAAGGTATTGATCTACTAACCGCTACCGCTTCATCATGTGTATACAAGGCCCTCCGGAAACGGGGGGCTTTTTCATGCGCCATGCCCCGAGTCCGGCCCCGCCCCCATATCGGCGAAACCGCCTTTTTTAAAGGTGAACGTCCCCAAGCCCCATTAAACATCATCCTCCGATGCCGATCTATATAAGAAATTGTAGCTCATGATAAAGAATGGCATATTCTCCGCCCTGTTCCTCGCGGGCGGTCTCCTAGCAAATGCTCAAACGACTGGTACTCAGCCGTCTGATACCACCCATCATCATATGATGCACCGAGGCGGCTGGGCCAGGGGCCCTCAGGGCGGCGGCCAGGGCGCGCGCTGGAACAACGGCGGCCCCCGTGGCGGTTTCGCACAGGGCCACGGCTTCGCGCAAGGCCACCGCGGCGGCATCCACTACACCCCCGACCAACGCAAGCAAATGATGGCGATCGAAACCGACTACCGCCACAAACAAGCCGATCTCTATAAACAAGATAACTTGACTCTCGGCGCCTACAAGGCTCAGCTCGTCGCCCTCAACAAGGAAAAAAAGGACAAGCTCAAGGCCCTCCTCACCCCCCAGCAACAGCAGCAAATCGCCCAACGCAAGACCCGCGCCTCAGAAAACGCCCAGGTCATGGAAGCTGCCCGTCTCGAACGCATGAAGATCCACCTCCAGCTGTCCGATGACCAGGCCGCCAAAATCAAGGCGCAGGACCTGACGTTCCGCACCCAGTTGCAAAGCATCCGCGACAACGACGACCTGCTCCCCGAACAAAAACGCGACCAGATGCAGTCTCTTTTCGCCAAGCAAAAAGATGCCATGGCATCCATCCTGACCCCCGATCAGCAAACAAAGCTCAAGACCGAACGCGCGCGCTTCGCCGGCGGTTTCCGTCGCGACGGCGCCCACGGTTTCCACCGCCCCGACGGCGGCCCTTCCGCAGGCGACGCCCCCGCCGACAACTAGCGCGCCGCCTATCAAAAGCCCGCGGCTCTGCCGCCCCTAAACAACCAACGGTTTTTTTGTACATCAGAGAGAAATAGAACCACGCCCCGGGCTGCAACCCCGGGGTTTTTTGTTGTACATGCTACCATATGCTCCTACATGCCCGACGCCGCTAATCGGGCTAAATTGGTTAAATATCCTAACTTAAGTTTATTAACCTCACACAAAGGAGCGCCTCATGACAGCAATCATCACCACCGACGGAAATTACAGGCAATGGCTCGTTGACCTCAAAGACAAAATCCACCGTGCACAAATCAAGGCCGCCCTCAGTGTAAACCGGGAGTTGCTCGCGCTTTATTGGGAGCTGGGCGGAGAAATTCTCGAAAAGCAGTCTCGAGCGGGATGGGGAGACGCGTTAATTCCCCAATTGTCAATTGATCTTTTAAATTCCTTTCCGGATATGAAAGGGTTTTCAAGGACAAATTTGTTCTATATCCGCAAGTGGCGATTGTTTTACAATGAGTTAGAGAAAGTCCCACAACTTGTGGGACAAATTCCCTGGGGACATAATCGTGAGATCGTTACCAAATGTCTTTCCATCGACGAAGCATTGTTTTATGTAAAAGAGACTATCCAAAACAATTGGTCCAGGACCATGCTATTGCATCAGATCGAAAGCGATTTGTATCATCGCCAAGGCAAAGCCATCCATAACTTCAATGACACCTTACCCCCGCCCCAAGCAGACCTTGCTCGTGAAATCCTGAAAAATCCTTACAACTTCGATTTCCTAACCTTTGAAAAGAACAAGGATGAACGCGCCTTGGAAAATGACCTTGTTCTTCATATTCAAAAATTTCTCTTGGAATTGGGGCAAGGTTTCGCCTTTTTGGGCCGGCAGTGCCCTGCCGTCGATGGAAGCGCTCGAAGAGCTTTAAAGCATGACTGATTGCAAAACCCCGCAAACCGCCCTATCTTAACGCCCAAATGTCCACTTTCCATTTCACCCCCGTGGAACCCCACCCCCTCCTGAAACCCTTCATCGCCAAGATGTGGGTTTTCGAGAGCACCGGCCGCCTGCCCGAGATGGACAACAAGCTGATCGTCCCGAATGGCAATTTCAAGCTGGCGTTCACGAGCCGGAACGGCCTCACGGCCCACGTCGGCGACGGAACCTTTATCCAAAGGGAAAATGAGCTGAGCCTCACGGGCATAGTGGACACCAAAGTCCTGCTGAACCCGATGGAAGACCAAATGACGGAGACGATCGGCGTCGAGCTCAACCCGCTCGGTGCGTACCGGTTGTTCCGCCTGAATTACACGGACGTCAGTAACCGGATAGGGGAGATGGAGGACCTGCTCGGGAATGCCACAAAGATGCTCAAAGTGCAAATGGCCGAGGCAAATACAACGCAACAAAAGACAAGACTCCTGCAAAGCTTCCTGCTCAGGCAGCTGGAAAATGCCACCCCGGACCCCGTCTACGATTATTGCGTCAACAAAATATATTACGAGAAGGGGCTGGTCAATATAAAACAACTGGAAAAGGAAACCGGCTATACCACGCGCTGGCTGCACAAAAAATTCATGGAGCACCTGGGTACGGGGCCGAAGAACCTGGCGGAAATCATCAAATTCAAGCAGGTGTACGAGGCTTATGCCAACAAAGGAAATCTCAAAGACCACATCTACGACTACTACTACGACCAATCCCATTTCCTCCGCGTCTTCAAGCGGATGACCGGTTTCAACCCCACCGACCTCCAGAACAGCCTGAACGAGCTCGCCACCAGGCACTATACGAGCTGAATTCCGATTCGTACAATACCGGGGGTCAAAACCGCCCTAGGTTTGTACAAAAAAGCATATGGACTTCAGCAAAACCATCTCCGCCAAAGGAAACCCGGACGAGACCATCAAAAAGATCGCCAACGTCCCGCAATGGTGGGGCATCACCTTCTCCGGCAGCGCCCAAAAACAAGGTGATACCTTCACCGCCAGCATGAGCGGGGATTCCTTTTTCAACATTACCGTCGAAGAGCTGATACACGGCAAACGGGTCGTTTGGCTGGTAACGGATTGCCATATGCCGTGGTATAAGGAACAAAAGGAATGGACCGGCACCAGAATGATCTTCGATATAATCGGAAACGCACTAACCTTTACTCACAAGGGTATCACCCCGGAAAAAGAGTGCTACAAAGACTGCGAAAAAGGCTGGAACCAATTCATCGGGACGGCCCTGGCCGATTACCTGGAGCGGCCGGAGGCAAAAACGGAGAACGTGGGGCAACGGGTAACCCTCGGCAACCACATGTCCGTCATCGTCCCCAAACAAGACCGCGATGCTATCAGGGAGTTCTACCAAAACGTCCTCGGCGCCGCGCTCACCAAAGCCGACAAGGAAAAAGACATCCTAAAACTAAACGACGACACGTTTCTGGTCTTCCTCTACGGCGACGTCCCCGACTCAGGCGAATTCCAACGCACCGCCCGCTCCATGTGGCTGGAGCTAAAAGCGGACAACGTAGAAGAAACAAAAAAGAAGATCGAAAACGCAGGCGTAACGATCCTGAACGTCCCCGACCCCCACCTGTACTTCCAGGCTCCCGGCGGCCAGTGCTGGCGGCTCGTACAAACGGACGAGGACTTATCCTTCTACGAAGGTGGGGGAAAAGGCCCGGACGTAAAGAGAATAAAAGACGACGCCAAAGATGGCTTTAAAACTGCAAAGTAAACACCGTACCTTCCCCCACGGCGCTCTGCACCTGTATATTCCCCTTGTGGAGCATCATGATCTGCTTGGCCAGCGACAGCCCGATCCCCGACCCGTTGCGCTTGGTGGAAAAGAATGGAATAAAGATCTTGTCCATGATCTCCTCCGGCATCCCGCTCCCGTTGTCGGCGACCTTCAATAAAGTCTTTTTCGATGCATTCTGCATCGCATTTAGCGTGATCCGGGGGTGGGAGGCGTCACGGACCGCCTCGACGGCATTGACGATCAGGTTGATAAGCACCTGTTCGACGAGCGACGTGTCCGCCTCCAGGATCAGCGAAGGGTCCTTCAGGATCACCTCCAGCTCGATCTGCTTGGCTTCCAGCGTGGGCGCCATGAGGTGGTGAAGGTTCTCAAAAACGTCCCGAACGTAGACACGTTTGATATTGAGGGTAGTTATCTTATTTAAATTCCGGTAGGTTTCGGCAAACTTGAGCAACCCCTCGGAGCGTTTCTTGATCGTCTCGATACCGATCGCAAGGTCCTCCAGGGCGGGAGGCAGGGACGGAAGGGAACGGGACAGCCGCGTCCCCAGCGTATCTGCGAGTGACGAAATCGGCGCTACCGAGTTCATGATCTCGTGCGTCATCACGGACAACAGCTTCTGCCAGGCCTTGGACTCCGTCTCGTCCAGGGCCTCGTTTACGTTCTGGAAGGCGATGAGCTTATACTTGCGACCCTCCGTCTGAAAGGCCGTCGCGGATAGCAGCAGCTTATACGATTGCAACCCGGTGTGCGCGGTGGCGATGACGTTTTCGCCCAAAGGCAGCGACATGATCTCGTGGTAGAGGCTCCAGTCGCGCTTGGACAGCGCATGGATCGTTTTCAGATACGGGATCTGCAACAAATTCCGCAGCGCCTCGTTCATCCAAACCACATCGCCCGTGGATATCTCGTACGACAATATCCCGGTATTGACGAGCTCGAGAATTTTCTGCAAATATTGATATTGTGTCTCTTTCTCGTTACTAATCACCTTAAACGCGTGGTTGAGCTCATTAAAACCCTTGCGCAGCGGCTGTAGCTCCGCGGGGGCGTGCCGTACGTCGAAGTGACGGGAGAAGTCGCGGTACTGGACCGCCTCGACAAACTGCTCGACCTCGGTCTGTATCTTTTTATTAAACCGGTAGAACCCGCCGAGCTGCCAGAGCACCGCGATACCCAGGATCACCTCATACACCGTCTGGCCGCGCAATATCTCGTAAGACAGCAGGACCAGCGTACCAAACAGGAAGCCCACCCGTACCAGGATGCTCCATTCGTATCGTCTGAAAATCATAGTCTAAATATCATATTTACTCAACCTCCTATACAGGGCGGTGCGGGTCAGGCCCAGCTCCTTGGCCGCCTTGGTGATGTTACCGTTGTGTTTTTCGATCACCTGCAGGATCGTGGTTTTTTCGATGGAGCTCAGGTTCAATTCCGCCTTTTCCTCGGCAGCCTCGGGAGGGACGCTTTCGATGGGGGAGAAGATGAGGTCGCGGGCTGAAAGAACGCTTCGGTCGCTCATGATGATCGCGCGTTCGATGGTATACTGAAGCTCGCGGACGTTCCCGGGGAAGTGATATCGCTGCAGCTTCGCTAAAGCCTCCGCGTCGAACTCGACCGCGGGTTTCAGGTATTTGTCGGCGTAGAGCTTGGCGAAGTGCTTGGCCAGCATCAGGATGTCGTCGGGCCGTTTGCGCAGCGGCGGCAGCGTGATCTCCACCGTGTTGATCCGGTAGATCAGGTCCTTGCGGAACCGGTGTTCGTTGGCCAGCTCCTGGAAGGGGAGGTTGGTCGCGCACACGAGGCGGATGTTGATGGGGATGGGCGTATTCGATCCAAGCCGGATGACCTGCCGGTTCTGCAGCACGCTCAGCAGCTTGGCTTGCTGGGCCAGGCTGATGTTGCCGATTTCGTCGAGGAACAACGTACCGCCCTCGGCGGATTCAAAACGGCCCATCCGGTCCTCCCGGGCGTCGGTGAAGGCGCCCTTTTTGTGGCCAAAGAGCTCGCTTTCGAACAGCGTTTCGGTGAGGGCCCCCACGTCCACCTTTACGAATGGCTTGGCCGCCCGGAGGGAACGCTCGTGGATCGCGCGGGCTACCAGGTCTTTTCCGGTGCCGTTTTCCCCTAAAATCAAGATGTTGGCGTCGGTCGGCGCGATTTTCTCGATTTTAAAGAAAATGTCCTGCATGGCGCCCGACACCCCCAGCAGCTCCGAGCCGATGATCTTGCTGGAAGAGCGGTCCAAAGAGGATTGCGAACGCGAGCCCCCCAGCGCGTCCTCCATCGTATCGACGAGCTTCTCGTTATGCCAGGGTTTTACCACGAAGTCGGAAGCGCCTTCCTTGAGCGAACGGACGGCCAGGTCGATGTCCCCATAAGCCGTGATCATGATCACCGCCACGTCGGGTTTGAGCTCCTTGATCCGTTTGAGCCAGTAGATGCCCTCGTTCCCGGTATTGATGGAAGCGTTGAAATTCATGTCCAGGAGGATGAGGTCCGGCGCAAAACGCTGCAAAATGGACGGGATGTTCTCTGGATTCTTTTCCGTGATCATTTCCTTGACCTCCGGTTTGAGGAGCAGCCGTACCGCGGTGAGTACGTCCGGATCGTCATCGATCGCCAGTACGTTTGCCTTTTTCAGCTTCATAATGGATTGGGTTCTTCTACAAACATACCATAAAGCTAAAGTATTGATAATGAATAGCCATATGCCCCTTATAGGGAGTGCTTGTATCGGTAACGTACGAAAAGTGTATCATTTCCGTACACCCCCTGGGGCACCTTTTTTTCAACCCATTGAAAATCAATAATTAATTATTCTGGCACCTGTTTCTAATACCTGTATGGCATGGATAGAGCAATAAAGAAAAAGACTTGGACCGTTAAACGGCTCCTCACCATCGGCGGTATCACCGCCCTGGTGTTGCTGATCGCCTATGTCGTTTACTCGGAGAATGGCAAACAAAAACTGAACGTCGACGCCGAACGGATCACCATCAGCGAGGTCACCAAGGGCATGTTCCAGGAAAACATCCCGATCAACGGGGTGGTGCTGCCGATCGAAACTTACTATATACCCGCCATCGACGGGGGCAGGGTCGAAGAACGCTACGTCGAGGACGGAGCAATGATGAAAAAGGGGGACCCGATCCTGCGGTTGAGCAACCCCGACGTCCAGCTGGACCTCGCCAACCAGGAGACCCAGGTGTTCAACACCATGACCCAGATGAATATCCAGAAGACCCAGGCCGACGTCAACTCAGTCGCCAAGCTGAACGAGCTGGCGGATGTCACCAATACGTATAACGAAGCGCTGAGGGTTTATAACGTGGACAAAAAGCTGTACGCCCAGCATGCTATCGGCGAACAGGAATGGATCACCGCGCAAAACACCTACCAATACAACCTCCGTAAAAAAGAGCTGGCGGAGGGTATCCTGCACGAGGACTCGATCTCTACCAAGCAACAGCTGGACCAGGCGGAGGAGTACTATAAAAAGATGCAAGGTACGCTGGGGTTGATGAAGCAAAAGGTGAACGGCCTTATCGTCCGCGCCCCGATCGACGGACAGCTGACGTCGCTGGACGCCGAAATCGGTATGAACAAGAACAAAGGCGACCAGCTCGGGGAAATCGACGTCCTTACCAGCTTCAAGGTCCGGGCCGACGTCGACGAGCACTACCTCTCCCGGGTCTACAACGGTCTCCGCGGGAGCTTCGAGTTCGCGGACACGACCTATAACCTGGAAATCAGGAAGGTGTTCACCGCCGTAAAGACCGGCGGCACTTTCCAGGTCGATATGTTCTTCCTGGGCAAAGTCCCCAAGGGCATCCGCCGCGGTCAGACGCTGCAGATCAAGCTCTTCCTGAGCGACCCGAGCCAGGCCATCATGGTCCCCAAGGGCGGTTTCTTCCAGCAGACGGGCGGGAACTGGATATTCAAGGTGAGCCCGGACGGCAAGACGGCCTTCCGCCAGGACATCCAGCTCAACCGCTCCAGCCCCGACTTTTACGAGGTCATATCCGGTCTCCAACCCGGCGACAAGGTGGTGACCAGCAGCTACGACAACTACGAGCATATTCAAGAACTTGTTATAACCGGTAATAAATAAACAAACTATGATCAAAATCACAGGGCTTGAGAAAATGTACCGCACCGAAGAAGTGGAAACGGTAGCGCTCAACAAACTGACAATGGAAGTAAAAGAAGGTGAGTTTGTGGCGGTGATGGGCCCTTCGGGCTGCGGTAAGTCCACCCTGCTCAACATCCTGGGCATGCTGGACGATCCCGATGGCGGTAGCTTCGTCTTCAACGGGATCGAAGTCGCGCACTTCAACGAACGCAAACGCGCCGACCTCCGCAAACACAACATCGGCTTCGTGTTCCAGAGTTTTAACCTGATCGACGAGCTGACGGTGTTCGAGAACGTCGAGCTGCCCTTGATCTATACCGGTGTCAAGTCTGCCGAAAGGAAGAAACGCGTCGAAGAGGTGCTCACCAAGGTGCAGATCATGCACCGCCGGAACCACTTCCCCCAGCAGCTCTCCGGTGGTCAGCAACAGCGCGTGGCCGTGGCCCGGGCCGTGGTCAACCACCCCAAGCTGATCCTGGCGGACGAACCGACCGGTAACCTGGACTCATCCAACGGTAACGAGGTGATGCAGCTGCTCACCGAGCTCAACGAGCAGGGCACGACCATCGTCATGGTTACCCACTCCGAGCACGACGCACGCTACAGCCACCGCATCATCCGTATGCTGGACGGCCAGACCGTGACAGAAAATATCTTAGTATAACAAACAGTATAGCCATGAAGACGATAACGCTAGCCATAGCGCTTTTAATAAGCACCGCCATATACGCCCAGGACAAGCCTTACCTGACGAAGTCCTTTGCGGGGGCCGGTATCACAGAGGCGGAGGTCGAGACCTCCGGAGGCGGTATTACGATGGAAGGCGGGGACGCGTCGCAATCCAGGGTGGAAGTCTATATCCGTGGCAACAATGGGCGGGAATTGTCCAACGAAGAGATAAAAAGCCGGCTCGACAAATACTATACCGTACGGATCGAGCTCAACGGCGGAAAACTCTTCGTCAGCGCCAAGCGCAAAGTAGAAGAGCATCAATGGATCAGCGAGCACAATCTGAACATCGCCTTTCATGTCTTTACGCCCAGGAGCACCTCCGCCCGGCTCAACACCAGCGGCGGCGGTATCCACATCGCCCACCTGGAGGGCGGCAAACAGGTCTTCAATACCTCCGGGGGGGGACTCGAAGTCAGCGATATTACCGGTAAGATCGACGGCTCCACCTCCGGCGGCGGCATCCATGTAGACCATTGTGCCGACGACATCCACCTGACCACCAGCGGCGGCGGTATCCACGCCGACCACCTGAAGGGGACCATCTTCCTGGAAACCTCCGGCGGCGGCCTCACCCTCACCAACCTCTCCGGCAAGATCAACGCCGGGACCAGCGGGGGCGGCGTCCACGGAAACAACATCGACGGCGACCTCAAGACCAGCACCTCCGGCGGCTCGATCGACCTGGACGACCTGGCCTGTACCCTGGACGCATCCACCAGCGGGGGCGGCGTACACGTGACCATGACCGCGTTGGGCAAATACGTCAAGCTGAGCTCTTCGGCCGGCAGCGTAACGCTGAGCATCCCGGCAGGCAAGGGCCTCGACCTGACCCTGGACGGTAACCACGTCGATATGGAGGGCCTGGGTAGCTTTAACGGCACCAAAGAAAAAGACCATGTGCGCGGAACCGTCAACGGTGGTGGTATCCCCATCTCCATAGACGCCAACAGCGGGGGAGTCACGGTCACCGCAAAATAACACGAGGAGCGCGCCGCAGCCTCAGTAAAACGAATTCCTATGCTAATAGCGAATTACCTGACGGTTGCCTGGCGCAACCTCATGAAGAGCAAGGCATTTTCATTTATCAACGTCTTCGGGTTGTCCGTAGGGCTGACCTGCTGCATGTTGATCACCCTATACATCCTCCACGAAACCAGCTACGACCGGTACCAGAGGAACGGGGACCGGCTGTACCAGCTGGGCACCACCTTTATCTCCGAAGGCGTCGAGCACCGGCAGGGCGCCACCTCTGCCCCCGTCGGCCCGCTGATGCAGCAGGTATTCCCGCAGATCGAGCGCACGGCCAGGCTGCGCCCCCTTTTTGAAGACAAGACGCTGTTCCAATACCACACCGCCACCGGTGAATTCAGCTCCATCTTCGAAGAAAAAGGCGGGCTGGCCGACTCCGGTTTTTTCCGCGTATTTACCTATAACTTCATCGAGGGCAGCGCGGAGACCTCGATGGACGATCCCTATGGCATCGTGCTGTCGGAAGACATCGCCCACCAGCTGTTTGGCAGCGGCTCCGCCCTCGGAAAGGTTATCCACATCAGCAGCAGCACCAACGGCGACCACGACTACGCGGTGACCGGGGTGTTCCGGCCGATCGGGAAGCCCTCCCACATCGACATGCGCTTCTTTATGTCGATGTACGGCGGCAACTACGGCGACTTCCTGAAAAAGACCACCAACCTCGCCAACAACAACCAGTTCGATACCTACTTCCTGTTGCGGCCGGGCGCCAGGGCCAGCGACCTGGAACGTCAATTCCCCGCCTTTGTGGACACGTACGAGGGAAAGGATTTGAAACAGGCCGGCTTCTATAAGAAGCAGTTCCTGACCAAGGTAAGCGACATCCACCTCTACGCCCGCTCCGAGGACGGCTACGACGTCACGCAGGAGGGCAGCGTCACCGCCCTGTACATCCTGGGCTCGATCGCCCTGTTCACCCTCCTGATCGCGTGTATCAACTTCATGAACCTCGCGACCGCGCGCTCGGTCAAACGCGCTTCCGAAGTGGGCGTGCGCAAGGCCCTTGGGGCCGGGCGCATGTCGCTGATCTGGCAATTCATGGGCGAGGCGCTGCTGATGTCGCTCATCGCCTTTGGGGCGGCCCTCCTGATGGCCGAGCTCTCCTTCCGGGGGTTCGAATATATGGCGGGTAAGGACATACACCTGACCGCCGGGGAGCTTTGGCGGCTGGGGGGTATATACTTCGGCCTGGCCATCCTTACGGGCATCATTTCCGGCAGCTACCCGGCCTTTTACCTGTCCTCCTTCCAACCCGTGCGCACCATGAAGGGCAAGGGCTCCCAGGGCCTGGCCGCGACCTCCCTCCGGAAGGGGCTGGTGATCGTCCAGTTCATCATCTCCATAACCCTCATCGTCGCTTCGGTCGTCATCAACAAACAGATGACTTTTATAAAAAACACCGACCTCGGCTTCACCAAAGACCACCAGCTCGTCATACCCCTGCGGGGTTCTTCCGCCAGGCAGCTCCACGAAACCTTCCAGGCCGCGATCGCCAATGACCCGCACGTGCTCAGCGCCGGCGCGTCCTTCTCGTATCCCGGTATCGACAATTTCAGCGACCGGCTTTTATACGCGGAGGGCAAGTCGCTTCACGACGCCTATGATATCAAGGTGAATTTCGCGGACTACGATTTTTTGAAGACGATCGGCGTCCGCGTCCTGGCGGGTCGCGTTTTCTCCAGGGACTTCCCCTCCGATACCCTGGATGGCATCGTCATCAACGAGCGCGCGATGAAGGAAATGGGTCTTACGCTGCAAAACGCCATCGGCCACCGGCTCGTCACCGAGTTCCAGGGGAATAAGAACTTCTCCCGCGTCGTCGGCGTCGTAGGGGACTTCAACTTCGCCACCCTGCACACCGCGATCGAAGGCTATTCGATCATGCTGCAGACCACGCCCTATAACATGAATTACCTGGTCGTTCACCTGGCCCCGGGGGACCCCGGTCCAACGATAAGGTCGATCGAACGCACCTGGAAACAACTCGACCCGAACGAGCCCTTCGAATACACCTTCCTGGACCAGGAGTTCCAAAAGAACTATGACGCCGATACCCGCCTGGCGGATATCGTAGCCTTGTTCACCGCCATCGCCATCGCGATCTCGTGTCTGGGGCTGCTGGGCCTGGCGGCCTTCAGCGCCGAGCAGCGCACCAAGGAGATCGGGATCAGGAAGGTCCTCGGCGCCAGTCCCGCAGGGATCGTGGCCATGTTGTCCGGGGACTTCCTGAAACTGGTGGCGATCTCGATCCTGGTAGCGTCGCCCATTGCCTGGCTGGTGATGCGGCGTTGGCTCCAGAATTTTGCCTTTAAAACCACGATCGATTGGTCCGTCTTCGCGCTCACCGCGGCTGCGGCCCTGCTGATCGCGCTGATAACGATCAGCACCCAAGCCATCCGGGCGGCGATCACGAGCCCGGTCAAAAGCTTAAGATCAGAATAAATGATAAAAAACTATTTACAGGTTGCCTTCCGCAACCTCTGGCGTCACAGGGCGTTTTCGCTGATCAACATCCTCGGCCTCACGGTGGGGATGACGGCGTTTTTCCTGATCTTCCTCTACGTCCGGTTCCAGTTGAGCTTTGACAGCTTCAACACCAAGGCGGACCGGACCTACCGGATCGTGTGCGACCTCAAGACGCCCACGGAGACGCTCAACGCCAGCGGACCCGCCTGGGCGGTCGGCGCCTTCCTGAAAGGCGAGTATCCAAAGGAAGTCGACGGCGTGGTGCGCGTCGCGCAAAACAGTTTCCTCTTCCGCCGCGGCGACGTCAAGTTCCAGGAGGAACACAGCCTCTTCGTGGATTCGGCCTTTTTCCGGATATTCGACTTCCCCCTCCTCCAGGGCAACCGCGCCACCGCGCTCAAGGAACCCATGAGCGTCGTACTCTCCGAGTCCGCCTCCAAAAAATACTTCGGAAAGACTAACCCCATGGGGCAACTGTTGCTGATGACCGGCGACGCCATCCCCGTAAAGGTCACCGGCGTCATGAAGGACATGCCGGAGAACTCCCAGATACAGGGGGACGTCCTGGTGTCGATGACCTCGCTGACGCAAAAATTCGCCCCCCACATCGACTCCGAATGGGCGAACTACGGCGAACGGACCTATGTGCTGCTCCAGCCGGGGATCAACCCCGACGTCTTCCAAAAGACCCTCCCGGCTTTCCTGAAGAAAATGAACGGCCGGGAAATGGACGAGCTAAAGATGTACCCGACCCTGCTCCTGGAACCGCTACGCCGCGTGTACCTGTATTCCACCCGGGACGGGAGCAAAACCCCGAACATTACCTATATCTATACGTTTAGCGTTGTCGCCCTTTTTATATTACTCATCGCCGGGTTCAACTTCGTCAACCTGACCACCGCCCGGGCCTCGGAACGGGCCAAGGAAGTGGGGCTTCGGAAGGTCGTAGGCGCTGAACGACAGCAGCTGGCCCGTCAGTTCATCGGCGAAAGCGTCGTGCTATGCCTGATCGCCTTCTTGTTCTGTCTGGGTTTGACGTCGGCCCTCCTGCCGGCCTTTAACAACGTCGCCTCGAACGTCATCAGCCGGACGATCTTCAGCCATCCGCAGTACCTGCTCGTCCTTTTGGGCGTCGCCCTGGCTGTCGGTATCCTGGCGGGTATCTATCCCGCCCTGGTGCTGAGCTCGTTCAAACCGGTGGAAACGCTGAAGGGCCGTTTTGCCACGGGGACGCGAGGCGTCCTCCTGAGGCGCGGCCTGGTGGTGATCCAGTTCACCATTTCCATCGGTCTGATCATCGGCACGATCGTGGTGTACTCGCAGATGAAATACATGCGGAACGCCGACCTTGGGTTTAACAAGGACCAGAAAATGATCATCGACACCGAAGGCGACGACGCCAGGACGGCCTTCCGCAACGCCGTCGCATCGTTGCCGAACGTCAAGTCGGTGTCGATGTCGGGGAGCGTCCCCGGCGGCGGTAACCCCGGCGCCTATTCAAAGGTCCAAAACGCCAAGGGCGAAATGCAGATCGCCAACCTCGATCTCTACTTCGTAGACTTCGACTATATCCCGCAATACCAGATGAAGTTCCTGGCCGGCCGGCCCTTTTCCCGCGACTATGGTTCTGACACCACGCAGGCGATGGTCGTCAACGAGGCCGCCATGAAACTATTCGGTTACCGCCGGCCCCAGGATATGATCGGCCGCAACTTCGACCAATGGGGCCGTAAGGGCCAGATCATCGGCGTCGTAAAGGATTTCCATTTCCACGGGCTACAGGAAGAAATAAAACCCCTCAGTATACGGATCGAACCCGGCGGTTGCAGCCTGGTGACGGCGGTCGTGCCCAGCGGATCGAGCCTGCCGGGGACCATCGCGTCCATCGAAAAGGAATGGAAACGTTTATTGCCCAACCGCCCCTTCAGCTATTATTTCCTCGATGAATTCTTCGACCGACAGTACCGCGCCGAACAACGCTTTGGCAACCTCTTCCTGGACTTTGCCGTGCTGGCCATCCTTATATCCTGTCTGGGGCTGCTGGGGCTCGCCAGCTACAGCACCGTCCAGCGGACCAAGGAGATCGGCATCCGCAAGGTCCTGGGCGCCTCGGTGGGCGGTATCGTCGGTTTGCTGTCGCGCGAATTCGTGCTGCTCGTCGGCGTTTCTTTCGTGGTGGCCGCGCCCATCGCCTGGTTCCTCATGCACCGTTGGCTCAACGGCTTTGCCTATAAGATCGGCCTGGGCTGGTGGATATTTGCGGTGGCGGGTTTGTCCGCCCTGATGATCGCGCTCGTTACCGTCAGCTATCAGGCGATCCGGGCCGCCATAGCCAACCCCATAAAAAGCCTAAGAACGGAATGATGATAAAGAATTACCTCATAGTAGCCTTCAGGAACCTTAGGAAGAACAAGGGTTTTTCGGCCATCAATATCGCCGGTCTGGCCGTCGGTCTGGCCACTTGTCTGCTCATCCTGTTCTTCGTGCTGGACGAGCTGGGCTACGACCGCTACAACGCCAAGGCCGGCCGGATCTACCGCGTCGACGGCGACCTGCGTTTTGGCGGGAACCACTTTATCCTGGCCGTCGCGCCGGACCCCATGGGGCCGCAGCTTAAAACCGATTACCCGGACGTAGAACAATATGTGCGCCTGCGGTACTATGGCGGCAACTTCCTGGTGCGCAAGGGTAATCAAAACATCGAGGAAGACGCCGTCGAGTACGCGGATTCCACGCTGTTCGACGTATTTTCCTTACCGATGATCCAGGGCGATCCGCGCGCCGCGCTGGCGTCGCCCAACACCGTGGTCATCGACGAGACGACCGCCACCAAGTACTTCGGCGCTACCCCCGCCGTCGGCCAAATCCTGACGGTCAACGATACCTTGCTCTATAAGGTGGGCGGCGTCTTTAAGGACATCCCCTCCCAGTCGCATTTCCACTACCACGTCTTTGTCTCCATGGCCTCCAACCCGGACAGCCGGCAGAACATCTGGGTATCCAACAATTTCCAGACGTATGTCCTTTTGAGGCCAGGCGTCGACGCGCATAAGTTCAACGCCCGTTTGGAGGACATGGTGACCAAGTACATGATGCCCCAGGCTGCGCAGATCCTCGGTATTACCGATGAAAACTTCCGCAGGCAGGGCAACTTCGCGCACTACTCGCTGATGCCGCTGACCTCGATCCACCTGCACTCCAACAAGACCGGGGAGCTGGAGCCGAATGGCGACATCGGGTATGTCTATATCTTTTCGGCCGCGGCGCTGTTCATCCTCTTGATCGCCTGCGTCAACTTCATGAACTTGTCCACCGCCCGGTCCGCCGGCCGCGCCCGGGAAGTGGGCGTGCGCAAGGCGCTGGGGTCGCTCCGGGGGAACCTCGTCGGCCAGTTCCTGACGGAATCGGTGCTGGTGTCCCTGCTAGCCTTTGTCCTGGCGCTTGGCCTGGTCGAGCTGTCGCTGCCGTTTTTCAACCACCTGTCGGGGAAAGCCATCGGGCTGCGCCTGTTGCAGCGTCCCTGGCTGCCTCCGGCCCTGCTGGCGCTCTCGCTGGTGGTGGGTTTGCTCGCGGGCGCGTACCCGGCTTTCTACCTCTCCAGCTTTAAGCCGATAAAGGTCCTCAAGGGCGTACTCTCCACCGGTTTCAAGACCGGCTGGCTCCGGAGCATCCTGGTCGTCTTCCAGTTCTCGATCTCGATCTTCCTGGTGGTGGGCACCGTCGTGATCTACAACCAGCTCCAATACATCCGGCACGAGGACGTCGGTTACGACCGGGCGCACGTCCTGGTGCTCGCCAATACCCGCGCCCTCGGCAACCGGAAGAAGGCCTTCCGGGACGAGCTGATGCAGCTCAAGGGGGTACAGGACGTCACCCAAAGCTCCTTTCTGCCGACCAACCCCAACCGGGACGATAGCCCCCTCTTCGACGATCCCACCCTGGATCCGAAGAAGGCGATTTCGCTCCAATGCTGGTACGTCGACGAGCACTATATCCCCACGCTGGGCATGCGCGTGATACAAGGCCGCAACTTCTCCCGCGACTTCCCCACCGACTCCACCGGCATCGTCCTCAACGAGGCGGCGGTGAAGCTGCTCGGGTGGCGGCAGCCGCTGGACAACAAGCTTTACACCCTCCGTGATTTCAGCGGGGGCAACAAAAGCGGCAACGTCCAGCAGCTCCACGTAGTCGGCGTCCTCCGCAATTTCAACTTCAACTCCCTGAGGGAAGTGGTCACCCCGATGGCCTTGTTCCTCGACGGCGACGGGAACTCGATTGCCATCCGGCTTCAGACCGGCGACGTCCCGGGTCTGGTCGCCAGGATCAAGGATGTGTGGACCAAAATGGCGCCCGCACAGCCCTTCAGCTCCAACTTCATGGACGACGACTTCAACAGGCAATACGACGCCGAGCAACGCATGGGCGGTATCGCGCTCTTCTTTGCCGCCCTGGCCATCTTCGTGGCGTGCCTGGGTCTTTTTGGGCTGGTCACCTATGCGGCCGAGCAGCGCACCAAGGAAGTCGGCATCCGCAAGGTGCTGGGCGCGTCCGTTGGCGGCCTCGTCACGCTATTGTCCCGCGACTTTATCGGGCTGGTGGTGCTGAGCCTCTTTATCTCCTTCCCCTTTGCCTGGTGGGCCATGCACCGCTGGCTCCAGGACTTCGCCTACCACATCCATCTGGGGTGGGGGATATTCGCGGTCTCGGGGCTGCTCGCGCTGGCGATCGCGCTGGTCACCGTGAGCGTCCAGGCCATCAAGGCGGCGCTCGCCAACCCCATCAAAAGCCTAAGAACTGAATGATATGATCCGGAGCTACTTCACCATAGCGTTTCGCAATATTTCGAAAAACAAGGGCTTTACCGCGATCAACGTCACCGGTCTGGCCCTGGGCATGGCGTGCAGTCTGCTCATCCTGCTGTGGGTGCGGGACGAGCTGAGCGTGGACGCCGGTAACAGCCCCCACCTGTACCGCATCGTGGAGAGGCTGCACTTCGACGGCAAGGTCACCGGGCAATACAGCACCCCGGGCCTGTTGCCGCGCCAGCTCAAGCTGGACGTTCCGGAGATCCAATACGCGACCTCGTTCGAGGACATCGACGTGCATTCCTTCCGCGTAGGCGACAAGATATTGAAGAATAAAGGCGCCGGCGCCGACAGCGACTACTTCAAGATGTTCAATTACCCGCTCGTGGCGGGGGACGCGAACACCGCGCTCGCCGGTCCGGAAAGCATCGCCATCTCGAAGACCATGGCGGATAACTTCTTTGGCAGCCCGGCTACCGCGCTCGGTCAGACCATCCGTTACGACAACCGGAAGGATTTCAAGGTTACCGCCGTCTTTGCCGACATCCCAAAGAACGTTTCCGAAAGGTTCGATTTTCTGCTGAACTGGACCTTCCTGCTCAAGGACTATGACTGGCTGTTGCCCTGGGACAATAATGACGCGGAGACCGACGTCGTGCTATACCCCAACGCCAACCCCGATGCGGTCCGCCGAAAGATCCACAACTTTATCGATAAGTTCATCCTGGCCCAGGAAGGAACGGCGATTCCCGGGTGGAAAGTAGACCTCGACCTCCAACCCTATAAGGATGTGTACCTGCACAGCCATTTCGATGAAAACGCACAGATCGACAACAACGGCCGTATCCAGTATGTCCGGTTGTTCAGCCTGGTGGCGTTGTTCATCCTGATGATCGCGTGCATCAACTTCATGAACCTGACAACCGCGCGCTCCATCAAACGCGCCAGGGAGATCGGGGTGCGGAAGGTGATGGGCGCCAAACGCGGTCTGCTGATCCAGCAATTCATGGGCGAGGCCCTGGTTATCGCCTTCTTCTCCGCCTGGCTGGCGATGATCGTCGTGACCGCGGTACTCCCCGCTTTCAACCAGCTGACGGGCAAAGAGATTTCCCTGCCCTATGCCAGCGGCTCCTTCTGGCTCTTCCTGCTGGCGCTCATCATCGTCACCGGCTTTGTATCCGGCAGCTATCCTTCGCTGGTGCTGAGCGCCTTCAACCCGATACGCGTGCTCAAGGGCGGCTCTTTGAGGGCGGGCCCCGGGGCGCTCATTTTCCGCAAGGGATTGGTGATCTTCCAGTTCGTCCTGTCGATCGTACTTATCATATCGACCATCCTCATCTCCCGGCAGATCGGTTACGTGGAAAACGCCAACCTCGGTTATGACCGGGAAAACCTGATCTATGTTCCCATCGAGGGCGACCTCATCGCCAAACACCAGCTCTTCCGCCAGGAAGCCGCCCGGCTCCCCGGCGTCGCCTCGGTGAGCATGGTCAGCCAGTCGCCCACCCAGGTCAACAACGGCACCATTGGTGTGAAGTGGCCGGGTAAGGATCCCAACGCCAAACCTATGTTCGTACAACTGGGGGTGGGGTATGACTTCCTCGGGACGATGAAGATCAAGCTGGCGAAGGGCCGTGATTTTTCCCGCGACTACGCTACCGATACCGTGGGGTATGTATTGAACCAGACCGCCGTAGCCAAGATCGGTTATAAGGGCGACCCCATCGGCCAGGAGCTGACGTTCTGGGGACACCACGGCCGGGTCATCGGCGTGACGCAGGATTTTCACTTCCGCTCGCTCCACGACCATGTCGACCCACTCATCCTTTGGTATGATGAAAAACAACCGCAATATGGCATTTTCCTGATCCGCACCCGACCAGGCGCGTCGCGCGAGGTCGTGCACGGCCTGGAAAACCTTTGCCGTACGATGAACCCCTCTTTCCCCTTCACCTACCAGTTCTCCAGCCAGGAGTACACCAAGCTCTACAAAAGCGAGGAACTGGTGGGCAGGCTGTCGGTCATCTTCGCGGTCCTGGCGATCGTGATCTCCTGTCTTGGGCTCCTGGGGCTGTCGATCTTCACCGCGGTCCAGCGGACCAGGGAAATCGGTATCCGGAAGGTACTCGGCGCGAGCCCGTTCAACCTGTTCAACCTGCTGTCGCGCGAATTCCTGTGGCTCGTGGGGATCGCCTTTGCCATCGCGGGACCGCTCGCCTGGTGGGCCATGACACAATGGCTCCGCAGCTTTGCGTACCGCACACCCATCAGTTGGTGGATATTTGCGCTGTCCGGGGTGATTGCGCTCGCGATTGCGCTGGCGACGGTGTGTTACCAGGCGGTCAAGACGGCGTCGGCAAGCCCGGTTAAAAGTTTGAGGAACGAATAAAAACCATTGTTATGATCAGGAACTATTTCAAGATGGCGGTGCGAAACCTCAGGAGACACTCCCTGACTTCGTTCATCAATTTGTCCGGCCTGGCGATCGGGCTCACCTGTTGCCTGCTGATCCTGATATACATCCTGCACGAGACCAGCTACGACCGCTATAACCGCAACGCCGACCGCATCTACCGCGTGGCGCGATACTTTAACGGGCCCGATGGGAACCCCTCCCTGCGGCTCGGGACGGTGGCCCCGCCCGTCGGTCCGCTGCTCAAGAACGACTTCCCCGACATCCAGCAGGAGACCCAGGTCTACCCGTTTGGAACGCTGGGTTTCCGGTATGGCGATAAAAAATTCAACGAGCCCGCCTCTGCTTTTGTCGACGCGGCTTTCCCCAAAGTGTTCGACCTGGCCATGGTGTCCGGCGGCGACCCGTCCACGGCGCTGGCGGAGCCCTACAATGTGCTCCTCACCGAGGACGAGGCGCACAAATATTTTGGGAGCGACGAGCCCGTGGGCAAGGTGATCCGCTACAACAACCAGGTCGATTTCAAGGTCGCGGGCGTCTATAAAGCCCTTCCCCGGAACGCCCACTTCCACCCGGAGATGCTCCTGTCGTTCCCGTCGCTGCGGGATACCACCATTTACGGCGCAGACCTGCTCCGAACCAACTGGGGCGATAATTCTGTTCTTACGTACATCCTGTTGCCTTACGGGTATCCAGCGGCGTCGCTGGAAGCAAAGCTGCCTGCCTTTATGGACCAGCACGCGCCCACCTATGGCTCGCCCATGAAGCCCTCCAAGGCCTCATCGCTCCACCTGCAAAAGCTCACCGACATCCACCTCCGCTCCCACCTGGACTTCGAGGTGGAAGAGAACGGGGACATCGTCAAGGTCTACATCTTCGCCGCCATCGCGCTGTTCATCCTGCTCATCGCGTGTATCAACTATATGAACCTGTCCACCGCCCGCTCGGCCCTCCGGGCCCGCGAAATCGGTATCCGCAAGACCGTTGGGGCGGGTAGGGGAGAGCTGATCCTCCAGTTCCTGGCGGAGTCGGTGCTGATTACGTGGATGGGGATGTCACTGGCGGTGCTGCTGACCGGGATCCTGTTGCCCTATATGGGCGCCCTGGCGGGGCGGCAACTGTCCATGCAGACGCTGTTGCACCCTTCGGTCTTGTGTGCGTTGTTCTTACTTCCGTTTGCCGTCGGCCTGTTGTCCGGTTTGTACCCGGCGCTCGTACTGTCCGGTTATAAACCGGTGAGCGTTTTGAAAGGCCTTTTCAAGGCGAATACCTCCGACCTGTCGCTCCGCCGCGTACTGGTTGTCTTCCAGTTCTCGATATCCGTCGTCCTGATCATCTGCACCTGGATCGTGTACCAGCAGATCCGCTATATGGTCGATACACCGCTGGGCTACGAAAAGGACCACCTCGTCCTTTTCCGGTATGAGAGCGAGCTGTCGACCTCCTTCGACGCCTTCCGCACCCAGCTGATGGACGACGGCCGCGTCAAGGACGTAACCCGTTCCTCCCGGATACCCACGGGCCGGCTCCTCGACGAAATGGGCACCCAGTACGTCGAGAACGGGAAGACCCAAAACGTAAAGGTCGACCTCCACTACGTCGCGGTGGATGAGAACTTCGTCCCCACCTACGGCCTCGCCCTGCGCGCCGGCCGGAACTTCTCCAGGGCCTACGCCACCGATACCGCGGGTTTTATCCTTAACGAGACCGCGGTCAGGGTGATGGGCTGGACCCCCGAAAACGCCATCGGCCGCCAGATGAAATACGGCAGCCAGGAAGGCCGGGTGATCGGCGTGATGCGGGACTTCTATTTCGAGTCCCTCCACCAGCAAATATCCCCGGTGATCTTTATCTGGGGGCCAAACAGCAACTTCAACAACTACGTCACCGTCCGGGTAACGGGCAGGGACGTCCCCGGCGCGCTGGCCCACATCGGTGAAGTCTTCCGCCGCTTCATGCCGCAGAAGGCGTTCGAGAGCAACTTCCTGGACGCCAACTTCGACAAGATTTATAAAACCGAAATCCGCCAGGGAGCGATCTTCTCCCTGTTCGCGGGGATCGCTATCTTTATCGCTTGCCTGGGTTTGCTCGGACTGTCTGCCTTCACCATATCCCAACGGGTAAAGGAAATCGGCATCCGAAAGGTCCTGGGCGCCGGTACCGCCAGTATCGTACGGCTGATCTCGATCGACTTCCTGAAGCTCGTCGTCGTCGCCTCGGTGGTCGCCTTCCCGGTCGCCTGGTACGCCATGCACCGCTGGCTCGAAGGCTTCGCCTACCGTATCCCCGTGCGCTGGTGGGTGTTCCTCGTCGCCGGTGTCGTCGCGCTGCTCATCGCCTTCGTGACGATCAGCGTGCAGACGATTCGCGCGGCGATGGCGAATCCGGTGAAAAATTTACGATCGGAATAGCGCCCCCGGCTACCGGTCGGCCGCCTCACGGATGGCCGCCCCAAAATTTGTATTCGAATAATAATTATGATAACTATGAACTGTGTAAAGAGCTTCATCCTGGTACCCCTCGTTTTTCTTTCCTTCCTGCGGGCCGCGTATTCGCAGGACACGACGGCGCGGACGGATGGTGAAACCCTTACCCTCAAACAATGCGTGGACATCGCGATCAAGAATAACATCACGCTTAAGACGACTATCCTGCAACAAAAGAGCGACTGGGTCGCTTACCAGGGATCGATCGGGAATATACTGCCCGGCGCCAGCGGGAGTATCTATCACCAGGACTACAACGGCCGTAGCATCAACCCGTATACCAACCAACCGGTAACCCAGCAACAGCTCACCGGTTCTTACCAGGTAAATGCGAGCATCGCGCTCTGGAACGGCTCCAGCCTTACCCACTACCTCAAGGCCAACCGGGAAGCGTATATGGCCGGGGGTATGGATGTCCAGCAAGGGAAGGACAACCTGACCATCACCATCATCCTGGATTACCTGGCCGTGCTTTCCGGCAAGGAACAGCTCAATGCGGCGATCTCCCAGGATTCCGCGACCCGGGAACAGGTCCGCGTCAACCAGGTCAAGTTCGACCAGGGCGCTATCCCCCCCGGCGACTATTATAACCTGAAAGGTACCCTCGGCCAGAACGACGTCGCCGTCGCTACGGCCATCCAGAACCTGGAGACGGCAAAGATGAAGCTGTCGACCGATATGAACATCCAGTATTCGACGTCGATCCAGCTGGTGCCTTTTGCCGATACCTCCGACCTGCAACCGTATCCGTACAGCATTGAAGAGATGTACGCGTATTCAGTGACGCACCTGCCGCTGATCGAATCCGTGGACATGAAGGAGCGCGCCGCCCTCAACGCCGTGAAGGGTGCCCGCGGGGCCCTGCTCCCCGGTCTCTACCTGGGAGGCGGCGTGGCCACCAACTATTCCAACCTGGCGCAGGGGCAGACCCTTATCGGCACCACCCAGCAGGAGACCAGCCAGTATGTTACGGTAGGGGGCACCCAGTACAACGTGTTCGTCCCTTCGGACAACTACAACCCCTACACCTACAAGTACGGCTACCAGCTAAAGAACAACATCAACTACTATATCGGTCTCCAGCTCCAGATCCCCATCCTGAACGGCTTTTCCGCGAGGAACCGCCTGCGCAACAACCGTATCACCGAGGAACAGGCGCACTTCAACCAGTCCACCGCCCGCATCCAGCTGCGCCAGTCCATCGCCACCGACTATATCAACATGACTGCCGCCTACAAGTCTTACGTGGCCCTCGAACGCGAGGTCGCCGACTTCGGCAACGCCTACCAGGTCGCCAAGGCCCGCTATGACGCCGGCGTCATCACCAGCTACGACTTCGTCCTGGCCAAGAACAGCTTCGACGCCGCGACCGTGAACCTGATCGGCGCGAAGTACAATTTTATCCTTCAGACAAAAATTCTGGACTATTACATGGGAAGACTATCCCTCTAAACCGTTTGGCGCCGCTCTTTACGCGGTGCCCGCGCCCCGCTTATGCGGCGCCCTCCATTACGAAGCGGTATCGTTGGGTGTCATGGAGGCTCCATTCCATGTTCGCCGCGATGATGTGCTCGAGCGAACGGACATAGTGGGCCAGCGCCGGCGACATGTCGGCCCCGATACCGCGGGAGAGGCCCACGAACCGTCGCACGTCCTCCTCGTGGATGGACGCGGCGTCGCGGACCGCCTCCGCCAGGGAATATCCACGCTCGTGCGCCAGGACCAACGCCAGGTTCCCCTTGTCGCCGCGGGCCAGCTCTTTATCCAGGGAAAAAAGGTCGTTCGACCAGCAAACGATGTTGCAACACAACAACCGCAGGGCGGCCACCACCGGGTGATCCCGTTCGCGCGGCTGAAGGACGTGCCCGCAGAGGATTTCGGAAAGCGCCGGTTCCAGGTGGACGGCGCCCAGGTAAGGACGGTATTGCGTATAGGCGGCCACCGTCGGCCAGGCGTCCTCGTCCAGCCACCGGGCCTCGAGCTTACAGGCGTCCAGGTAACGGAGTAGGGCGCCGGCGCAGTGGGCCTCCCAGTCGCGGGAGCCCAGCATCTTCATGTCCTTCCAGAGGTCGTCCAGCGCGCGCACCAGCGGCTCGTCGCGCTGCGCGCCATCGCCCCGAGCGCCGGCCCCGCCCCGCGGCACATATCCCGCCAGCGCCAGCGTAATCTCGCTGGAAAGCCCCCGCACGTGTTCGTACTTCTGACCCAGCGGCACGCCATCGCAACTATCATCCAGGAAAAAAAGCCATACGTTGAAAGCCGCGGCCAGGGTCAGCTGCGGGAGATCGGCGTCCGGGAAGCACCGGGCCGCAAACCAGGTAAATTTGGACCTGCGGTAGTCCTCCGGCGTGGCAAAACCTACGTCGCCCACCCACCGCGCCACCCGTTCGTCCGCCTCGCGGACGTAGGGGTTCAGGACAGATCGAAAAGGCGCCGAGAGGGTTGGTATCCGGATTTCCATACATTAATCTAACGATATTATGGCAGCGCCGGCTTCTATTTCCGGAGTTTTTCCCCCCGGTTCGGTTACCTTTGTGTTATGCGGCCTCTTTGTCTTTTGCTCCTCCTGGCGGTCCTGGCTTGTCATTCCGCCAACAAAAAGAAGCTTCCTTACGACAGCTCCAACGTCGTCCCCGGTGGTAAGGACTCCCTCAGCGCGGCCGCTCCCCAGGACGTCGATTCCCTGGAGGCCCAGATACACGCCCCGGATACCCTTTTCGAGGACGGCAGCCGCCCCACCTCCTGGGCCCGCGCCGGATTCAACGACCCGGTGGGTTTCAAGCGTTTCCTGCTGACCTTCCGCGGATGGGTCCAAAAGGACCAGGTCGACAGCATTTCGGACCACATCCGCTATCCCCTCCGTGCCGCCGGCTCCCCCGGCTGGTTCCGCGAGCGTTACCCGCACCTCTTCACCCACACGCTCAAGGCCGTGATCCTGCGCCAGCGCCTCGACCGCATCTTCCGCAACGGGCAGGGCGCCATGCTGGGTACCGGCGAAATCTGGTTCGTCGAGTCGCACGGGCGGTATTGGGTGAGCGCGATCAATTGACGCGCCGCCGGTGTTTGAACGGCTTGTCTTACTTTCGCTACATGATCAGACGACTGTGCGCCGCCGCCGCTACCTGCGCCACCCTGCACGCCTCCGCCCAAACCTTTTGCAACCCCCTCAACCTGCCGTACCATTTTCAGGCCCCGGGCCCTGTCCGCCGCGAGGCCGCAGACCCGGTCATCGTATTGTACCAGGACAAATACTGGCTTTTCGCCAGCAAGCAGATCGGCTATTGGTGGTCGGACGACCTGTTGAACTGGCACCAGGTGCTGCCGACCGGTTTACCCCTGTCCGAATACGCGCCTTCGATCACGGTGGTGAACGGGCGACTCGTCTATATGAGCAGCGGCAACAAGGGCGCCTTCACCACCGCCGACCCCGTGGCCGGCCGCTGGACGCCCATCGGCCCCTACAAACCAGGCGCCGCCGACCCCGAGCTTTTCCAGGATACGGACGGCAAGGTCTACCTTTACGACGGGTGCTCCGACAAAACGCCCCTGCGCGTTACCCGGCTGGACCCCGTAACCCTGCAACCCCTCGGTGAATTCCGGAACGTGATCGCCTACGATACCCTCCATCATGGCTGGGAAAACGAGCCCAGCGCCCCCGGCCGGGCCCCCTGGATCGAGGGCAGCTGGATGAATAAGCTCAACGGCCGCTACTACTGGCAGTATTCGGCCCCCGGCACCCAGTATGCCTCCTACGCCGATGGCGTATACGTGTCCGATCACCCCGAAGGTCCGTTCGTCTACCAACCTTATAGCCCCTTCTCCTTTAAACCCACCGGCTTCATCGCCGGCGCCGGCCACTCCTCCACCTTTGCCGACAAGACCGGGAACTTCTGGCACATCTCCACCGGTACGATCTCGGTACGGCATATGTTCGAGCGCCGGCTCGTGCTGTTCCCGGCGGCGGTCCTGCCCGACGGGCAACTCATGGTCGATACCTACCTGGGCGACTATCCGCAATGGGCGCCCGGGCGCGATACGCCGGTCGACGGCGCCCCGGCAAACGGCGGCAGCCCGGGGGCCGCGGAAGGCGACAACCACCCCCGGTGGATGCTCCTGTCCTATAAAAAGCCCGCCACGTCCTCCTCCACGCTGAACGACACCTTCGCGGTAAGCAACGCCTTTGACGAAAACATCCGTACCTGGTGGTCCGCCGCTACGCCGCGGCCAAACGAATGGGTGGAGGTCGACCTCCAAAAGACCTGCACCGTCAACGCCATACAAGTCAATTTCGCCGACCAGGGTATCGACGCCGACAGCCTCGCCGGCGGAGACGTCTTACAACCCGGCGATGGTTACGCCTATATCATCGAAGGTTCCAGGGACCATCGAAAATGGGCGCCCCTCGTCAGCCGGCGGACCAACCGCGATACCCCGCACGACTATACGCAACTCGGGGCACCCGCGCCGGTCCGCTATATCCGCATCACCAGCCTCCACAACCCGGCCGGCAGTCTTTTTTCCCTGTACGACCTTCGGGTATTCGGCAACGTGGCCGGCCCGGCGCCCGCGCGGGTGCGTAACCTGACAGTGAACCGCGACGGGCGCAACGCGCACCTCGAATGGGAACCCACGGACGGCGCCCAATTCTACATCGTGCGCTACGGTATAAAACCCGACAGGCTGTATGGAAATTACCAGGTATACGACGGGCATAGCCTGGACATCCATGCGCTCAACACGGAGACCCCTTATTACTTCACCGTCGATGCCGTAAACGAAGCGGGCGTCACAAAAGGAGTGCGGCCGCAATGAACCGAGTTATCCTCCTGCTCCTGGCGGCGGCTATGACGGAACATGCCGTCGCGCAAGCGCCCGATAGCGCCATCGCCGAGCTCACGAAAGTATGGGCCGCGCACCGCCAGCCCCGGCTCTATCTTGACCTGGACAAGTCGGTCTATGCGGTCAATGAATCCATTTTTTTCACCGCCTACCTGCTTAACCAGGGCGGCGACACGACGCCCCCGCATACCGTCTATGCGGTGCTGGCGGACCCGGCCACCGGGAGCGTTGCGGCGACGGGCCGGGTACTCCTCCAGGAAGGCATCGGCAGCGGGTCCCTGCAGATCCCCGACAGCCTAGCCAGCGGGACATACCGGTTGATGGCGTATACGAACGATGCCTTTGCCGGTCGGGCGACCCCTTTCGAGTTACCCATCACCGTGAGGACCGGCCGCCGGGAGGCCTTTTCGCTACAAACCACGATCGACACCCTGACCGTGCGCTGCCGCGTTACCACCGACTATGGCGGTCTCGCCGCGGGCGGTGTTTTCCGCTATACCCTGACCGGCGACGGCCAGCCGTTGCAGAGCGGCCAGGCCGTCATCGACGCCTTTGGCGAAGTGCGATTGACGCTGGCACCCGCCGATACCCTGAAAAACAGCCTGACCCTGTCCGTCACCGTGAGCAGGGATAAACGCGCGCGGCACTTCTGGACGACCCTGGACCCCACACCCGGACGGATACGGCTCCGTTGTTTCCCTGAAGGCGGGGAGCTGGTCGACGGACGTACGGGCAGGATCGGGATCGCCCTCACCCGCGCAGACGGGATGGGCGTGTCCACGACGGGCCGGATCACCGAGGACGGCAGCGACGTCGGTTATTTCCAGACCGACGCCCTAGGGCTTGGGTACACCGACTGCCTGGTCCACACCGGTAAGACCTACGCCGTCGTGCCGGACGATCTGCCCGGCGGCTCTTATATACGGGGCGCGTTCCCGGAAGTACGGCCGGACGGCTTCACCCTTATGCTGAATACAGCCATCGCCACCGACTCCCTACGGATGGCGATCACCGGTCCCGGCCCCGGCAGCCGCTGTTTGCTGTTGATCTACAACAACACCGACGTCCTCTTTTCGGCCGGGCTGACCCTCAGGAACGCATCGGGCAAGTTAACGCTGCCCACGCAGGGCTGGAGCAGGGGACTGGCGACCATCGCCCTCTTCGATAGCGCCGGCCGCCGGCTGGCCGCCCGGGCGATATACGTGCCATACCGGCCCGTACACGCGCAGCTGACCATCGACTCGGCCGTTCACCATGCCCGTTCGCTGGTGACCTTACGGCTCCGGTTAACCGACGAAAAAGGCGGCGCGGCGCCGGGCGTATTTTCTTTTGCCTCGGCATTGTCGTCGAGGTCGGCCGGACGCGGCATCGACGCCGCCCTGAAATACGACGGCGACGCTTCCCGCCTGCTCCCCGTAAAATACCTCGACACCGCGCTGGAGACCGCGCTGCTCACCGAGCTAAGCCCCAAAACACCCTGGGGGAACGACACCGCGACGGAAGGGTCCCCGCGCAGCGAAGACCACGGCTATGTCCTTTTCGGGGAGCGCCGCCTGAAGCATCCCATGCCGCTGATCGTCCTCGGCAAAACCGTATACGCTTTCCAGACCGATTCGAACGGGGCATTCAGGATTCCATACCAGGCCCTCGTCGAACCGGAGGGTTCCCGGCCGCCCATCCTTTCGGTCGCGGGTAAGGGCGAAGCCGATGGTTACCACCTGGTTATCGAAAACGATTACGATAGCCTCGACGCACGGCTGGCCCGAACCGCGTATACCCCAAAGCCCAAAGCCGTCGAAGACAGCACGGAGCCCGAAGAGGCCGCCGCCGCCGGTTTTAACGCCGTCAAGACGCTGAGCCGCGTCGTGGTCCGGGCCGAAGATGCCAACTGGGACGACACCTACAGCAAGGGATGCCGCGACTACGTCTGCCAGTTCAACGTATTGAATTGTAAGACGCCGGGCCACGAGATCGGGAGCCGCCGCCCGAGAAAGGGGGAACAATATATCTATGGCAACGGACCGTCTTTCGGTCGGGGTTATATCGTCTACGATCACTGTATGGATACCGTTTTGCCGACGTTGTCGGCGATCCAGCCCATCACCGTTCCAGCCCGGGCCGTCTACAATTCGGACAGCGCCAACCTGCGGGCGCCGGAGCCCGTCACCTTTTCCACGCTGGGCTGGATGCCGCTCCGCGCCACCGACAAACAGGGTGAGGCCGTCATCCGCTTTTACACCGACGACCTGAAGGGGCGGTTTACGGCTACGGTACAAGGTATCTGCAATTCCGGCGCTTTCGAGGCCACGGTTACTTTCCGGGTGGATTGACCTCCTTGAGTCGGTTTCCATGAATTGGCTACCTTCAACAAAAATAGCGAATCTGCATAGGGGTAAAGTACAACTGGGTTGTCTTATTCGAAAAGCAGGACTTTGACACCTCAACTCGTCAGCATGGAGGAATTTCAGCCGGGACCCGGCGGGTTTACCGACGAGGCATTTGAACGCTTGTTCAAGAGCCACTTCCGAAGGTTGCACGCCTATGCCTGTACCCTCCTCAGGGACGGCAGCCAGGCCGAGGAAATGGTACAGAACGTCTTTGCCCGGCTCTATGAGCGGGCAGGTGAGGTCCGTATCGAAACCTCGACCGAGGCCTACCTGTACCGGTCGGTGTACCACGAATGCCTGAATCATCAAAAGCACCTCAAAGTGAGAAGAGCCTACCAGGCCCACGCCGTCCGTCAGGGCGAGCCCAGCTCCGGCGGCCCCGGTTCCCCGTTAAAGGAGCTGGAAAGCCGGATCAGGGGGGCTATGAACGAATTGCCCGAGCAGTGCCGCACCATTTTTCAGCTGAGCCGTTTCGAGTCCCTCAAATACCGCGAGATCGCCGACCACCTGGGTATCTCCGTAAAGACCGTGGAAAACCAGATGGGTAAGGCTCTCCGAATCCTGCGGGAGCAGTTGATCGATTACCTGCCCGTGATATTGATCATCGTGTTGAAAACCATTTTGTATGTCAGCGCCCCGTTTTGATCCCGCGATAGACGCCCTCCTGGTCAAGTACCTCCTGGGCGAGGCCACCGCCGCCGAGCGGGAACAGGTCACAGGATGGTGCGCGCTCGACGCCGCCAACCGCCGCTACTTCGACCACTTCCGCTTGCTGTGGGACGCCAGCCGCGCCCAGGCCCCGGCCGAGCCCGTGGATGAGATGGCCGCCTGGGAAAGGTTCCAGGCGCGCCGTGCCGAGCCGGCTATGTCTCCGGTCCGCTCGATCCGCCGCCACCGCTCCCCCTTACTCTGGGTCGCCGCCGCCGCCGTTATCGCGCTGACCGCCACCGCCATCTGGGGCTACCTCAACCGCACCCTGACGCTCCAGTCCAACGCCATCGCCCTTACCCAAACCCTGCCCGACGGCTCCCAGGTAACGCTCAACAAACACTCTTCATTGAAATATACCGCCCGCTTCGACCGTTCGGTGACGTTGGACGGCGAGGGCTTTTTCGACATCCGCCAGAACCCCGCCCAGCCCTTCCTGGTAAAGGTCGGCGCCGCCACCGTCCAGGTGCTGGGCACGTCCTTCAACATCCGCCAGGGCGACAGCGCCACCATCGTAACCGTTGAAACGGGCAGGGTGGCCATACGTGTCGGAGGGGACCGTCAACAGGAGATCGGCGCGGGACAGGAGGTTCGGATAACCGCCGGGGGCGCCACGATAAGGACCACCACCGACCAGCTGTATCAATACTACCGCACCCGGGTTTTTGCCTGTCACGCCACGCCGCTCGGCCGGTTGGCCCAGGTCCTGAGCGAGGCCTATGACACGCCGATCCGCATCGACACGCCCGGCGCGGCGGACCTGCCGCTGACCGCGACCTTCCGGGACGAGTCGCTGGACCAGGTCCTGGACGTCGCCACCAAAACCCTTGGGCTCAGCTGGTCCAGGCAAGGACAGGAGGTGGTGATCCGATGAGATCGCTGTTCGTGCTCCTTTTGGTGGCGTGCCTGAGCGGCGCGTCCGCGCAGTCCTATCTCGACCGGCAGGTCACCCTGCACGTGCGCCGTCAGCCCCTGGCGCGGGTGCTGGATACCCTGGCGCGGCGGGCGGGGTGCGGTTTTTCCTATAACAGCAACATCCTGCCGCAGGACAGCCTGGTAACGGCCTCGTATAACCGAGCGTCGTTGCGGCAGGTGCTCGAGGGCCTGCTGGGGACGGGGTACCAATACGTCCCCAGCGGCCGGTACCTGATCATCCTGAGGCAACCGCCCCCGCCCAAAGAAACGTCCTGGCTCCTGACGGGGCACGTGCTCGACGCGTCCACGGGAAAGCCCCTCTACCAGGCGAGCGTATACTTACCCGATCAACTCCAGACCACCCTGACCGACGAGCAGGGTTTTTTCCGTTTGCGCCTGCGGGAACGCAACCGCGCGCCGACCCTTACGGTCAGCAAGGAATGGTACCAGGACACCACCTTATCCGTCGCCGGTGAACACGCCGGCGAGCAGGAATACACCATTGCGATCAGCCCAGCCCGGGTCACCGAGATCGCGCCCCTGACGATCTCCACGGGTATAGAGCACAACTGGTGGGGACGCTTGTTCCTATCTTCGCGGGAAAGGATCCAAAGCATGAACCTGGCCCGCTTTTTTACCAGCGAGCCCTACCAGGTCTCGCTGCTGCCGAGTCTCGGCACCCACGGCCGGATGGCCCCGCAGGTCACCAACACGGTTTCCCTCAACCTCATCGGCGGCTACAGCGCCGGTACGCGGGGCGTGGAGCTGGCCGGCGTCTTCAACCTCGACAAACGCAGCGTTGGCATGGTGCAGGCCGCGGGTCTCCTGAACGTGGCCGGCGGTCCCGTCGTCGGCGCCCAGCTGGCCGGCGCCGTCAACAGCGACCTGGATTCGGTAAGCGGTTGTATCGTCGCGGGTTTTGCCAACGTCGTCCACGGCCCCGTCGCGGGTCTCGAGGTGGCCGGCTTTGCCAACCTGTCGCGCGACTCGATCCGCGGCGTCCAGGTCGCCGGCGCCTACAACCGGGCGCCCCGTATCGACGGCATGCAGATCGGCATCATCAACCATGCCCGCCGCCTCAACGGTTTCCAGCTGGGCATCGTCAATATCGCCGATACCTCCTATGGCTACAGCCTCGGCCTGGTCAGCATCGTCCGCCACGGCATCCACCAGCTCTCCGTCTCCTACGGCGAAACGACCGGTTTTACCGCCGCCTACAAAGGTGGCAACCCCGCGCTCTACAGTATCCTCCTGGGTGGGTACGACCCTCGCGGCGGCTACTTCAGCATGGGCTACGGCGTCGGTCACGCCTTCCACTTCCACACCTCCCCCTGGGGCCTCCTCCTGGAACTGACCGGCGAAACGATCAACGACCAACGCTGGCGCTCCGTCGGCGCCATCTACCGCCTGACCCCGGCGGTCACGTTTCGGTTATCCAGCACCGTTAGCCTCTTCGCGGGCGTCCGCGCTTCGCTCTTCGCCGCCAACCGGCACCCGCCCGCCGACGAGCACGTCCCTCCCTCCTTTGCCACCGACTGGGATCCCCGCACCTCCGGGTGGATCGGCGCGACCGCGGGGTTGATTTTCTTTTGACGCCCCGCGGCGCCCCGGCGCCGCCCATTTTTTCCCGCGGTCGTAGGGGTATCTTCCTCTTGCGTTGTCTTGCTGGTGTAAATCCACGACTATGCGCATCCAACATCTCGCTTTCTTCGCGCTGCTCTTCGCGCAGCGCGCATCGGCCCAGGACTCAGTCACCTACAAACCCCTGCCCCTGCAGGTCTCGATCGTCCCCGGCATCAGCAGCCACGGCCGCGCCGACCGCCAGATCGTCAACCATTTTGCCCTCAACCTCGTCGGCGGCAGGGAAGCCGGTCTCCAGGGAATGGCGCTCGCCGGCGCCTTCAATATCGACGCCCACAACGCCGGTTATATACAGGTCGCCGGTCTTTTCAACACCGTCGGCGGCGCCGCCACCGGCGTTCAGCTGGCGGGTGTCCTGAACCGCACCCGCGACTCCGTCCGCGGCGTGCAGGTCGCCGGTCTCGTCAACCTCGCCGGTGATTCCGTGCGCGGCGCCCAGCTGGCCGGGCTCGCCAACGTCAGCCGTCACAATGTCTACGGCGCGCAGCTGGCCGGTCTCTATAACCAGGCCATCTCCGTCCGCGGCGTCCAGATGTCCGGCCTGGTCAACCGGGCCACCCGCGTCCACGGCGCCCAAATTGGCCTCGTCAACATCGCCGACACCAGCGACGGCTACACCATCGGTCTCGTCAACATCGTCCGAAAAAACGGCTTCCGTCAGGTATCCGTATCAACCGCCGACGTCACCGGCGTCACCGTCGCCTTCAAAAGCGGCACCCGCCGCCTCTACGGCATCGTCCAGGCCGGCGCCCAGGACTGGTCCGGTCTCCACAACTACTCCGTCGGCGTCGGTCTCGGCACCCAGATCGACCTCGGCAACCAGTGGATCTTCAACGGCGAAGTCGTCCATCAGCAAGTCTTCACCGACAGCTGGAAATTCCTCGGCGAGATCGTCCGCGGCCAACCCACCATTGGCTTCCGCATCTCCCCCCACGCCATCCTCGCCGCCGGCCCCACCCTCAACCTCTACGCCGCCCCCACCAAGCTCCCCTCCGGCTCCCACGTGTCCGACATCCCCGGCACCGGCTGGCCCTCCAACGGCTGGGGCAAGCACACCGAGGTATGGCTCGGCGGAGCCGTGGGCTTGAGCTTCTTTTGATTTTTGCTTTAGACGCCTATTTTACTTTGCCGCCAGCACATCCAGCTGCTCGATGAGCGGCGCCTTTGCCAGCAGCTCCGGGGCTTTGGCCATAAGGGCTTTGGCGATATCGCCGGCAAGATGAGCCTGTCTGCCCGACTGTTCTTCAAAGGTGTCGAAAATGCCAAAA
>NZ_DATJIY010000157.1:0-17977 GCF_035492835.1 Dinghuibacter sp. | reverse complement strand
CGCCGCCACCTGGTCTCCGAATTGCTTCAGGAGCACGTCCTTCAAAACAAGCGCGTTTTGCTGCATGGGGTTACTCACCTCGAAATAATGCCGTCCGTTTAACATCGCGGAGCGTTGGGCGACCTCCTGCAAACCGGCGCCCATTTCGACGGATGGCACGCCGGCGCGAAACTCCACGATCAGCGCGTGCGGCAACACGCACACGATGTCGCTTTGCCGCGTGCCCGGCACCTGGTATGCGGGCCCGATCCATTGGAGCGACGACAACTTCGCCAGCGCACCATACTGATCGGCGGTCACCGCTGACCCGTCGACCGTGCGGACCCATATCCGGGTGTTGGTGTTGTTGATGAGCGGTCCCTTGGCGTGCGTGACGCCGGGGTTGTCGACCACCTCGAGGTTCAGCTTTTTAAGCGTGGCGGTCAGACGCTCGCGGTTTATTTTTTCGGAGAAGCAGAGCAGCAGGATCGACGGTTCCAGGAGGAGTGTCCGGTTTTTTTCGATCGCCAGCTCGCGGGGGAAGTTAGGCATGGTGTTTAGGTTTGCTACAAAGGTTGCCTATGCACCGCCCATCCACAAGGGTGGTTTTGCCGGATATCGAACGTATATGTACGTAATCCTACTGGCGTCCCGTCTTTACCGCCTTGATCGCCACGTTCAATTCAAACCCGATCAGCAGGAACAATGAGTTCAGGTAGACCAGGAACATGAGCACCATCACGGTGCCGATCGATCCGTACAACCGGCTGAAATTGTTGAAGTGGTTGACCCAAAACGAGAAAAAGCCGGTCACCATCGCTATCAGGAATGTCGCCAGGACCGAGCCCGGCGAGACCAGCTTCCACTTCCGGCGGCTGGACGGCGCGAATTTGTAGATAAAGGCCACCGAAAAGAAAAACAGCAATACGATGACCCCCCAGCGGATGCACTGGATCAGCAGGCGGATGGTGACGCTGCGGATACCCTGGTGTCTCAGGAACATCCCCAGGAGATTTTTTTGCGTCACCATAAACAACACAAAACCAAGCACCAGCAGGATCAGTATGGTCGTCAGCCGGATCGCGTTCCAGCGGCGGCGCAAAAAGCCGCGTTTCCATACCTCCCGGTAAGACCGGTCGAAGGTCCGGATGATCCCCATCGTGGCGTTCGAGGAGTAAAAAACCACGATCACAAAAACCACGGACAACAGCCCGTTGTGCGTCTTCCCGATAAAATCGGTGATCAGGTTCTGCACCCACGTATAGGTGGTAGAGGTGGGCGTGATGTCCTTGGCGATGTTGAACAATTCCCGGGTGATCTCTTTGGAGACCGGTAGGTAGGGCACCAGCGTCAGCAGGAAAATCATGGCCGCGGGTATGGTCATGATAAAGTTGAAAGAAATGGCCGCCGCCCGGTCGTTGAGCCCCACCTTGCGGACCTGTCTCAAAAAGCAGATCACGACATCGTACAACGGCTGCTCCTCAAAACCAGGCAGGTACCAGGTCTTGCTTTTGCGGACCAGGTATTTGACGGGAGGGAAGCGCAGTATGTGGCCTTCGAGCTTGGTCACTGTTTGGTTTTTTCCAGGCTGTCCAGGGCCGCTTGGTACGCTTTGGCGTTGCGTTCGTGCGTGGCGAAGTCGGACGCGAACACGGAGTATCCCGAAAAATCCGCCTTGGCCACAAAGAACAGGTAGTCCGTGGCGGGGGCCGTGAGCGTGGCGTCCAGGGTCTTTACCGAAGGCGTCCCGATCGGACCCGGCGGCAGCCCGGTATATAGATACGTATTGTAGGGCGACTCCACGCGCGTATATTTCTCATAGATACGCTTGAGGTTGAAGTCCCGCATCGCGTACTTGATCGTGGGGTCCGCCGCGAGCCGCATACCCTTCCGTAACCGGTTGAGGTAAACACTGGCGATCAGCGGCTTGTCGCTGTCCTTGCGGGTTTCCGCCTCCACGATGGAGGCCAGGATATACGCCTGGCCTGGCGTCAGCCCCTGGGCCTGCGCCTGCGCGCGGCGTTCGGGCGTCCAGAACTGTCGTTCCTGCGCCTGGAACATCCGGAGCAGGTCCGTGGTGGTCGTATTCCAGTTCGCCTGGTAAGTACCCGGGATGATCAACGTCCGGATGTTATCGGTATCCCGGTCGTACGACCGCACCGAGTCCGGGTTATCCAAAAAGCGGATTACGTCCAACGAATCCGGCTCGAACAGGTTCCCCAGGGCCCCCGCCAGCTCTTCGTTGGTGTGCACGTTGGTCAGGATCAGGTGGATCGGCGTCGTCCGGCCATCCCGGAGGTCCCGCGCAAAATGGTACAGGCTGTATCCGTTCGGGATCTCATACCGCCCCGGTTTGAGATGGTCCCAGACGCCCATCTGGGTAGCCAGCCATTGAAATACCTGCGGAAAACGGAAGTACTTGACGCTGTGCATACTTGTCATAACCGATGGCTGGTCGGTCTTCCCCGTATGGACGTAAAACGATTTCTTTTCGGGAGCAAAAGCGGTACCCGGCCCAAGGACCAGGTAAGCGGCCGCGGCGGCCAGGATAAGGAGGACGATCAGGAGTAAGGTAAGGATTCGGCGCATAAGTAGGTTGTAAAATACTAAAACCCTGCCGAAAGCGACAGGGTTTCATCTAATAATACAATACACAAAAACCTATCTTGAGGGCGCCGCGGGGGCCTGTTGGTGGGTGTTTGTACCCACACCCTTCATGTCGTGACCTTGTACGCTGGCCGAGCGGTTAATAAAGAGACCGGAGCAAAGGCAAAGCACCGCAATCAGCGCGGCGAACAGCCAGGTCCCGTTTTCCAGGACGTCCGTAGTCTTCTTAACCCCCATGATCTGGGTGTTGAAACCGGAAAAGCTGCCCGACAGGCCACCCCCCTTCGAATTTTGCACCAGCACGAGTACGCTCAGGATGACACAAGCCAGTACTACCAATACCAAAAACAACCAAACCATAACTATAACTTATTTAACTGTTCAATCTTGGCAGCAAAGTAAGCCCTTTTTTCCGGATGCTGCAAACTTAATTTATTGTAGACCTCTACCGCTTTATGTAACTTTCCCTGGAGCACCCAGACGTGCGCCATGGACTCGGTCACGACGGCTTCCCGCTGCCGGTTGGCGGTCGATGCCAGCTGCTGGATCTCGGCTTCGGTGGCCGCGTCCAGGTCGGTATGACCCCCATCCATCGGGCTGATCCGCTTCATGGTCTTCAGCCACTCCGTAAAGCTCTTCAGGTGCCGGGTGAGGGTATCGGTCGGGTTTTCCTCCAGCTCCAGCTTGATGCCCTGCGAGGCAAAGTAATCCACCGTGTGGAGAGGCTCGAACGTAAAGTCGTGAGCCAGCGGCGTCACGCTGAACGGGAACGGCGCCGGTTCCGCGGTCGGGAACGCCGGCGGCGGCTCGGGCATGTCGAGGTGGTGTACCACCGGCTCGCCTTCCGGCGCGTCCGTATCGTCCGGGTCGCCTTGCTCTTCCTCTTCTTCTTCCCGCGGTTCGGGCACAGCCACGGCGGAGGTCACCATGTAAGGCAAATAAGGTTCCGCTATCATCGCGTGGTCACGCGGCGCTTCGTGCGCCTCGGCTGCGACCTCATGCAACTCCGACGCCCCCATGAGGGTCGGTATCTCCAGGTCCTCTTCCTCCATCCCCGGCCACGGCACGAACGCGTGCCGGCCCATTTCCGGCCCGGAAGGGGAGGGGATCGGGGGCTCGAAGGGTGGGGGGACTTCGGGTCCGGGAACATCGGGCATCTCCGGGCCCGGCGCACCGGGTATCGTGGGTTCCGCGGGCGGTTCCACTTCCGGGCCGCCGGGTTGCGGTATTTCCGTGGGCTTGGGCGCGTCCGGCTGGGGCAACTCAGGGGTAGACGGTTCCTTGACGGGCTCCTCCGGTTCGGGGGCCTCGGGTAACGACGGCTCCTTTGTCGGTTCCACGGGCGTCCGCGTCGGCGGTTCCACCGGTTGCGGGACCTCCGGTCGCGGGCCTTCCGCGGGCTTCACCGCGCGCGCCTGCACCGCCTGCCGGGCGATCGACTCGAAGGGCGTCTCGCCCTTGACCATCCCGGTCGTCACGTACGCCGGCGTGGCATAGTTGTCGGCGAGCTCCAGCTGGTAGTACAACCACCAGGGGTTACGGTAAAACGCGTGCAGCCTTTCCCGCTGATGTTGATAGGATTCCTTATCGTTATTCTGACGTTGCTTCTTCGCGAGTAGCAATTGGCCTATCGAAAAATACGGGTGGCTGCTCACCAGTCGTCCCAGATCGTTCTCCGTCAGCTGTTCGAGCGAGTGCCGGTCGTTCAGGGCTTCATATAGCAACTCTGCGTTCATAGTGCTGAATCTAGGGAAAAATTACCAGTTGGAGAAAAGACGGTTGAAAATATCGTTCGACATATTCGTGACGATCTGGCTCAGCAGCGACGCCTCCACCGCGGAGAAACTCGCGCCGGCGGGAAAGTCTACGCTGCTCGAAACGTCGTCCTCGAAGTCCGCCGGCTGCACGGTCTTGCCGGTCGGGTCGAGGTGGTTGTGGAAAATGACATGGAAGGTCGCCACCAGCCGCGACGAAGACGCCTGCTGGTTGCTGATGCCGGAGGTGCTCACCCCATAGCTGGAAATGTACCCCCCGATCTCGTAGTCCGCGTTGTCCGAATTGGTTTGCGACAACCGCGTCTGCCCGACGATCTTCTTCTGGACCGCCTGGAGCAGCTGTGGCGCGAGGCTCGGGTTGATGAACTGCGCCTTGTTGTCGAAGTTGTCCAGCTTGACGGTCTTGGCCTTGGGATCGATCGACGCGCCGCTAAAGGAGTAGACCTTGCAACCGCCCAGGAGCGCCACCGCTGCCACCAAAATTATGTACCTCAAATAGCTCATGGTCTCGATAGTTTATTCGTCTATGTCGTACTCTTTCAATTTCCGGTACAGTGTCCGTTCACTAATACCCAAATCCAGGGCCGCGTCCTTCCGCTTCCCCTTGTGCTTCTTCAGCGCCTTCACGATCAGTTCCTTTTCCTTGTCCATGATGTTCAGCGACTCTTCCACCTCCACGTGCTCGTGGATGTCGTCGTGGTCAAGGAGTACGGGCAAATTGTTTGCCGGACTCGTGATCACGGGCTGGTGCCCAAAGTCGCTCCCCGCCGGGAGCTCGTTATAGCCGCCGTCCGGCTTGAGCGCGGCCAGCGCGCCGGGGCTCACCGAACCGGGGTTTTGGAGGACGTCGAAGAACATCTTCTTGAGCTCGGTGACGTCCTTTTTCATGTCAAAAAAAAGCTTGTATAATATTTCCCGTTCGTTGTTGAACTCCGGGTGGCCATTGCCGGACGACGGCGACAGCACCGGGAGCCGGTTGGTACCGTTTTCCGGCAGGAACTGCCGGAGCTCGGTGGGCGTCAGGACCTTGCTCTGGGATAGAACGGAAATCTGCTCGGCGATATTTTTGAGCTCCCGCACATTTCCGGGCCAGCCATACGCGGTCAGCGCCCGCCGGGCGTCTTCGTCCGGCAGGACCGGGGTCGTCCGGTAACGCTCCGCAAAATCGGTCGCGAACTTCCTGAAAAGCAGCGGGATGTCCTCGGGTCTTTCCCGCAACGCGGGGACGCGGATCGGTACCGTGCTCATCCGGTAATACAGGTCCTCCCTGAACTTCCCCGACTGGGTGAATTCCAGCAGGTCCTTATTGGTGGCGCAGATCACCCGCACGTCGGTCTTCTGGACCTTGGACGAGCCCACGCGGATGAACTCGCCGGTCTCCAACACCCGGAGCAGGCGGGCCTGCGTGCCCAGCGGCATTTCGCCGATTTCGTCCAGGAAGATGGTGCCCCCGCTCACGGTCTCGAAATACCCCTTACGGCTGTCCACCGCCCCGGTAAAGGCGCCCTTTTCGTGCCCGAACAGCTCGGAGTCGATCGTCCCTTCGGGGATCGCCCCGCAGTTGACCGCGATAAAGGGATTATGCTTACGCGACGACAGCGCGTGGATGATTTGGGAAAACACTTCCTTACCCACCCCGCTTTCGCCCACGATCAGTACGCTCAAATCCGTCCCAGCCACCTGCGCCGCTACGCTCAGCGCGTAGTTCAGGGCAGGGGCGTTGCCTATGATGCCAAACCTGTTTTTGATCGATTGAATATCCATAGTTAGTTCGCTATGCTCCCGATGAGGGTAGCTTGTGTACAATCGTCCACCCGCACCCGGACGTAGTCGCCTTTTGCGAAACCGGCGTCCGTCTTCGGAAAGACGATCACTTTATTTTGTGTATTCCGTCCCATCCAATCGGCGCCGCTCCTTTTGGAGTCGCCTTCGATCAGGACGGTGAATGTTTTGCCGACGTCCGCCTTGTTGCTCTCCAGCGACAACCGGTTCTGCAGCTGAACGATTTCCTCCAGGCGTCTTTTTTTCACTTCCAAAGGAATGTCATCCGGATACCGGCGCGCCGCCAGCGTCCCGGGACGCTCGCTGTAGAAAAACATGTACGACATGTCGTACCGGGCGTACTCCATCAGGCTCAACGTATCGGCCTGATCGTTGTCGTCCTCGGAGCAAAAACCGGCAATAACGTCACTCGAGATGCCGCAGTCGGGTATGATGTCACGGATACGGTCGACCTTGGCCATATACCATTCCCGGGTATACGTCCGGTTCATCATCTGCAGGATGCGCGTGCTCCCGCTTTGCAACGGCAGGTGGATGTACTTGCAGATGTTCTCGTGCCGCGCCATCGCATGGAGCACGGCGTCGGTAATATCCTTCGGGTGCGACGTGCTGAAGCGGACCCGCAGCGACGGATCGATCAGCGCGACCGCCTCCAGCAAATCCGCAAACGTCGTGACGCCACCGCCCGCGCCCATCGCCCCGTTATCGCCCATCGCCCCGCTGTCGCCGACCGCCCCGTTATCGCCGACCCAGTAATACGAGTCGACGTTTTGCCCCAGCAGCGTAACCTCTTTATAGCCGCGCCCGAACAAATCGCGGCACTCGGCCAGGATCGACGCCACGTCCCGGCTGCGTTCGCGCCCCCGCGTAAAAGGCACCACGCAAAAGGAGCACATATTATTGCACCCGCGCATGATGCTCACGAAGGCGGTAACGCCGTTGGAGTCCAGGCGGACGGGGGAAATATCGGCGTAGGTTTCTTCGCGGCTGAGCAGCACGTTGACGGCTTTCTGACCGGTTTCGGCCTCTTCGATCAGCCCGGGGAGCGCACGGTAGGCGTCGGGGCCAACCACCAGGTCCACGAGCTGCTCTTCTTCGAGCAGCTTCGACTTCAAACGCTCCGCCATACAACCCAGCACGCCGATCAGGAGACCGGGCTTCTGGTCCTTGGCCTTGCGGAATTCGGTGAGTCTTTTACGCACGGTCTGTTCCGCTTTTTCCCGGATAGAACAGGTATTGAGCAAAACCAGGTCGGCTTCCGCCGCGTTCCGGGTGGCGCCAAAGCCTTGCTCCTGCAGTATGGACGCGATGATTTCGCTGTCGCTGAAATTCATCTGGCATCCGTAGCTTTCTATATAGAATTTCTTTGTGTAAACATTAGGATCTCCTTCAAAGGGCGCATACGCTTCCCCTTGCCTCGCCTCGTCGTGCGCCCGAGACAAAACCTCGCTGTTCGCCTGCGCTAAAACCTCGTCTTGCATAGAGGGCAAAACTAGCGAAAAATCCGTTAATCTGTGACACTTTGTCAGGATGTGCGGGGCGGGATTCCACGGGCATTTTGGGTAAAAAATCCACATTCCCGCTGCAGGCCTGTCAGGCGTTTATTCGCTAGAGTGCCCACCAGGTCTACGTTTTCACCCAAGCCTATGCCTGGCAGCTATCTTGGTTTCATTCTTGTTAAAAAAACGTTGAATTACACCTAATCATCGTTACATGAACCCCAGGCAAGCACTGCTAACCGTGCTGCCCTGGACAGCGGGCCTTTTTTTGGTCCTGGGCGCCCCCGCGGCGGCCCAGACGACCCGAACCATACACGGCCAGCTCCAGGGAAGCAACCAACGACCCGCTACCGGACTCACTATCCGCTCGACCCGAACCGGCGCCACGGCCCGATCCAAGAATTCGGGAGAATTTTCTTTAAAGACCGGCGCGACCGGCGACTCGCTGGTCGTCGACATCCCCGACTCCCTGGCCCCCGGCTCCGGCGTACGCACGGCCGGCATCGGCATCGGTATCGAGGACAGCGTCGTGATGATCGAGATCCTCAAAACCGGCGCCCTCAAGATCATGGGCAAACCCGGGACCGATTCCACCGGCAAGCCCGTGGCCCCGGCCGCCTCCGGCGCCGCCGCACCTCCTGGCAGCGCCGGCGCCGCTCCCAAGTCTGATTCCGGTGTCGTGGTCCGCGCCCCGTCGAAGAAATCCGATTCCTCCACGATCGGCGATTCGGTAAAGACCGTCACCGCCCCCGCGCAGGCCGCCGTCGATACCACGCATGGCAATGCGCCGGTCGCGGCCGCGGTAAGCCCCGGCGCCGCCGACACCGTCCCTAAGACGCCCGCCTTTAAAGGGCCTGCGATAAACGGCATCGTCGTCGGCCCCGACAACCGCCCGCTGGATTCGGTCCGTGTCACTACGGCAGGGGGTGTAAACGTACGCGCTGGCTCCGACGGCGCCTTCCGCGCGCCCTTCGTCAAGGGATCGTACCTGCTGGTATCCAAGAGCGGGTACGAGACCGTAAAAGTGTTGATGACGGAGGCCGGCGCCGTGCTCACGGTAAAGCTGGCCAAAAGCGCGACCAGGGAAATAGAGGAGGTCAAGGTCACCGCCCTGGGTATCTCGCAGAAGAGCCGGGCCGTCGGGTATTCCATCCAGGAGGTGGGTGGCCAGGAGGTCGCCGTCGCCAAGGAAACCAACTTCGTGGACGCCCTTCAGGGGAAGCTGGCTGGTGTCAACATCAATGCCAACAACGGCTCGATGGGCGGTTCGACCAAGGTCACCATCCGCGGCGACAAATCCATCACGCAAACCAACGACGCGCTTTATGTGGTTGACGGCGTGTTCATGAGTAACGAGAACGTCAACGCGATAGGCCAGCAGATCGGCGGCGGCGGCTACGACTACGGCAGCCCCATCCAGGACGTCAACCCGGACGACATACAGGAGGTATCGGTACTGAAGGGCGCCGCGGCCACGGCACTATACGGCAGCCGCGGGCAAAACGGCGTCATCCTGATCACGACCAAAAAGGGCGCCCCCGGCCGGCGCTTTGGCGTAGACTACTCCCTGAACGTCGAGGCCCAAAAAGTCTATGTCCTCCCCAAGTTCCAGAACGAATACGGCGCGGGGATCGGCGGTTTCGACACGCTGTGGTACAACCAGAACCCCACGCTCTTTAAAAGCGCCAGCAGCCCTGCTTATACAGACGCCACCCGGGGCGGGTACGACCTGCTCCCGCAGTACTCGGTGGACGAGTCCTGGGGGCCGAAGCTGAACGGCCAGCTGATCCGGGCCTATTATTCCTTCGACCCGGACAAGAACAACCCCTTCTTCGATGAGCTCACGCCCTGGTCGCCCCAGCCCAACAACGTCAAGGACTTCTTCAAAACCGGTATCACCGTCAACAACAACATAGCCTTCGGCGGCTCGGACGACAAAGCCACCTACAGGATGTCCTACGGGAATATGACGCAAAACTTCATCCTGCCCAATTCGCACCAGACCCGGAACAACCTTTCGTTCAGCGGCAGCTATAAGGTGAACCCGTGGCTGACCGGCGTCGCCAGCGCCAACTACGTCAACAACGCCGCCACCGGGCGCCCTGGGACGGGTTTCACGGGATCGAACCCGATGCTCAACTTCGTCGAGTACGGCCAGCGCCAGCTCGAGGATTCCAAGCTGAGGTATTATAAATTCCCGGACGGCACCCAGTTGAGCTGGAACCGCACCAGCCCCACCAACCCGGCCCCGGCCTTCGACGACAACATCTACTGGGAGCGCTACATGGAAGCGGAAACGGATACCCGGAACCGTTTGTTCGGCCAGGCTGGCTTCGACATCAAACCCGTAAGCTGGCTGACCATCCAGGCGCGCGTCTATATGGATCAATTCCGCATCCTCCAGGAAGAACGCACCGCCAAGGACTACTTTGCGGGCAGCTACACCCGCACCGACCGGCAATTCCAGGAGCTCGACTACCAATTGCTGGCCACCGCGCGGAAGAGTTTCGCCAGGAACTGGGACCTCAATGTAACGGTGGGGGGTAACGTCGAACAACAGGACGACCAATACCAACAGGGCGCCATCCCCATCTCGGAAGGCCTGGCCATCCCCGGTATCTATACGTTGTCCAACGCCGCCGCCGGGATCGTCCAATATGCGAGCGACGACATCCGCAAACAGATCAACTCGGCCTTCGCCACCGGCACGCTCGGGTACAAGGACATGCTGTACCTGGACGTCACCGGCCGCAACGACTGGACGAGCGCCCTGGCGCCCGGGCATAACGCCTATTTCTATCCGTCGGCGGCGCTCTCCTGGGTGTTCTCGGACGTCCTGAAGGCCCGGTGGCTGTCCTTCGGTAAGTTGAGGAGCAGCTTTGCACAGGTGGGGAACGACATCACGCCCTATAGCATTTACGATACCTACACGGCGCCGCAAACCTTCGGTTCCGATCCGACGAGCACTACCAACCCGGTGAAGAACAACCCCGACCTCAAGCCGGAACGGAGCACCGAGTTCGAAGAAGGTTTGGAAGCGCGGTTCCTCCACGACCGGATCGGCTTCGACTTCACCTGGTACAACCGGGTCACCAACGACCTGATCGTGCCAATGCAGATCTCGCCCACCACTGGCTATACCAACGTTTATGTCAACGCGGCCTCCGTCAGGAACCGCGGGATCGAGCTCGAAGTCAATGCGCGGCCGCTCGAGTTCAAGCACTTCTCCTGGGACATCGCCGTCAACTTCGCCCGGAACAAGAATATGGTGACCGCGATAAACATCCCCAACGCACCCGGTCAGACGCAGATCGTCCTGGCTACCGAGCGCCGGCTGAACTCGGTCTCCGTGGCCGCCGTCAAGGGACAGCCGTTGTTCGCGCTCATCGGCACCGACTATACCTACCTCAATGGCCAAAAGGTGGTGGATACGAACGGGCTTTATGTGCCCTCCGCCCCCGGCCAGGTAATCGGGCACACCACCCCCGACTTTACCGGCGGTGTGACCAATACCTTCCGGGTTGGACCGGTAATCCTGAGCGTGCTCGTCGACTTCCAGAAGGGCGGGAACTTCTTCTCCTATACGAACCTCTACGGGGAATATTCCGGGACCCTGGCGGTGACCGCGGCTAACGGCGTCCGCGAGAACGGCATCGTCGCCCCGGGCGTTTTGGCCAACGGCCAACCCAACACCAAGGTGATGCCCGCGATGACGTATTTCGATTCCGACCGCGGTAAACGCGTCAACAAAGCGAACATGTACGACGACTCTTACGTGTATCTCCGCGAGGTGCGGCTTGGCTACAACCTGCCGTCCCGCTGGGCGGGCAAACTCAAGGCCGACAACCTCCGGCTGTCGCTCTACGGCCGCAACCTCTGGCTCATCAACAGCAACGCCCCGAACGTGGACCCTTCCAACATCGTCAACTCGGACAGCAACGTCCAGGGTCTCGAAGGCGGCGCGCTGCCGTCCGTCCGTTCCTTTGGCGTCAATTTAACCGCAGGCTTTTAAAACTCTCTTATGAAACGCATCTTCTACGTCATACCGCTCCTCCTCGCCGCCACCGCGTGTAAAAAAACGCTGGAAAACCTCAACCACGACCCCACGCTCCCGAACACCGTCCCGGTGGAATACCTCCTCACCGGCGCGGAACGGTCGACGATGGACAACATCTATAACGCCGGCGCGTCCGTCAACTACTACGTCGGGATGGAATACGCACAGTACTTCAGCGGGACCCAGAGCGAAACCTCGAGCCTGTACCAGCTCGACGAAGGCGCCAACAGCTCGATCTGGGGCCTGTACAGCGGGACGTTGATCGACCTCAACAAGATCATCTCGATCAACCGCACCCAGAGCGCCGGACCGAACCCCAACCAGATCGCGATCGCGATGATCCTAAAGGCGTGGATATTCGAGCTGCTCACCGACACCTACGGGAACATCCCGTACAGCCAGGCGCAGCAAGGCACGGCCAACCTGACGCCCGCCTACGACGACAGCCGTTCGATCTATTCCGCGCTCTTCGGTCAGCTCGACTCCGCGGTGGCGATGATGGACTCCACCCAGGAAGGCTACAAGAGCGGCGAAGTGATCTTCAACGGGAACCTCGGCCAGTGGAAGCGCTTCGCGGAATCGCTCAAGCTCCGGATGGGCATCCGGATGGCCGATGCGTCCCCGGACTCCGCCAAAGCCATCGTCGAAGCCGCCGTTACCGCCGGTGTCATGCAGACCGGCGGGACCTGGACCAGCCCGGGCACTTCGGATGACGCGCTTTTTCCCTACTCGGCCACGGCGCCCTACCAGATCCCCTTTAACGCCGCGCTCCGCGCCCTGAACCAGTTCGTCGTCAGCGCCACCCTCGTCAACTTCATGGACTCGCTCCAGGACCCCCGTCAACCGAAGTACATGGCGCTCCCCACGGGCGGCGGCCCCTACAAGGGAAAACCCTACGGCCTGAACATGTTCGGGAACGACTTCAACAACTATTCCTTCCCCGACTCGTTCCCCCCGAGGGGTATCTATAGCCCCAACTTCCCCGGCATCTTCATGACCTACGCCGAGGTCCAGTTCGACCTCGCCGAGGCCGCCGCGCGGGGCTACAACGTGCCCCTTTCCGCCGCCACCTATTATGCCCAGGGCATCCAGGCCAGCATGACCTTCTGGGGCGTCACCTCCGCCCCGGACATCGCCGCCTACCTGTCGCGCGTCCCCTACAACGCCGACGACTGGCGCGATTGCATCGGCACCCAAAAATGGCTCGCCCTCTACATGAACGGCATGCAGTCCTGGTTCGAACGGACCCGCCTCGACTTCAAGCAACCCGGCGGCGCGCCCCTGTTCATCGCGCCCGTCGCCGGTTCCCTCGACCCCACCGTCAGCATGGTACCCTACCGCCTGACCTACCCGGTCTCCGAAGCCAGCACCAACTCGGCCAACTACCAGGCGGCGGCTGCGGCCATTGGGGGGGATACCAAGGGGACGAAGCTTTGGTGGAATAAGTTCAACTAGCGCGCGTCCCGCGCTGTTCTAGGCTCAACTCCCGACCTCGGGTCGCCCACCCCCGGTGCTCCTTTTTCTCTCTTACGATTTTGGGCAAGCCATGCCTTGGGTAAACCCGTGAGATCGAGTTGTTTTTTAAAGGTATAGCTTGCCTGAATGACGGGTACTTGTATACGGGCAAGCTATACCTTACCCCAAAGCGACCATACCGGACATTTTCTGAAGCTATAGCTTGCCCAAAATATAAGCACGCAAAAGGGAAGGGGGGGAGTGCGCGAATTGAATATCACATCCGCGAAAATGAGCGGCTCGCGTTCGTGAGAGCTGCGTAACTTTATAAGATGAAAAAACGCACCGTTGGAAAATCACCGCTGGAAGTAGCCCCCTTTATGCTGGGTGGTAATGTATTTGGTTGGACTGCTGACGAAAAGACATCCTTTGCCATCCTCGACGCCTTTGTCGACGCGGGCTTCGACTTCGTCGACACCGCCGACGTCTATTCGCACTGGGCCCCGGGCCACGTGGGCGGCGAATCCGAAACCGTCATCGGGAACTGGTTCAAAAAGAGCGGTAAGCGTAACAAGGTCGTCATCGCCACCAAAGTGGGCGCGCCCATGGGCTCCGACCCCGCCAAAAAGGGCTTGCGTAAGTCGTATATCCTGAAAGAAGTCGAAGACTCACTTCGTCGGCTGCAAACCGATCATATCGACCTCTATCAATCCCATTATGATGACCTTTCCGTAATGGTCGACGAGCCCCTGGAAGCATACAAAGAGCTGATCCAGGCCGGCAAGGTACGTTTCATCGGCGCCTCCAACTTCACCCCCGACCGGCTGCGCGCGGCGCTCAAGGTCGGCGGCCTCCCACACTACATCAGCCTGCAACCGCAATACAACCTCGTGGAGCGCGAGGGCTTCGAAAAGGAGCTCGGGCCGATCTGCGAAGAAAACGGTCTGGGCGTCGTGCCCTATTTCTCGCTCGCCGCCGGTTTCCTCACCGGTAAATACCGCACCGAAAACGACCTTGCCCAATCTCCCCGCGGCAACAACGTCAAGAAATACCTCACCCCCAAAGGCCTCGGCGTGATTGCAGCCCTCGACGAAGTTTCCGGCCGCCATAACGTCCCACAGGCGGCGGTCGCTTTGGCCTGGCTGCTCACGCGGCCCGTCGTCACCGCGCCGCTGTCGAGCGCCACCAGCGTGGCGCAATTGCATACGTTGCTCAAGGCCGTAGACCTGACGCTCACGGAGGACGACATCGCCGTACTTGACAAAGCCAGCGCCTGGCAATGAGCGGCGCAGGGAAACGTTAAAGTTTATCGTCGGAGCGCCAACCGCGCGATCGTGGAGTAACTTCATATCGCTATGAAAAAGATATGTATCCCCTTGCTCTGCCTCCTGTCGACCGGCGCGGTCAATGCCCAAACCTCCGACTGGAGCGCTTCTCTGACCGCCGGCGTCAACTACCTCTTTGTTCAGAACCCTTCGCGGGTACTGTCCACGAATTTCCCGTATACCACTACCGCCGCCCCGGGCACCCAGCACTTTAACGGCAGCCTCCAGGGCGGTTATCACAGCCAGGTCCCCATGATCGACCTCCCCGGATTGGACATCGCCTACCGGAGGCTCGACTTCACCCTCGGCGTCGGTCTCAACCAGGACCTCAATAACGACTACGCCTGGTACGTACATACCGGCGCCAGCTACGCCTTCCCCTTTCGCTGGGTCACCCTCAAACCCGGTATAAACCTCACCTACTTCGCCGCCCGCCGTGAAAAAATGGGCTCCATCGACAACCGCGGCCAAACCATCTCGATGTTCGGCATCAATTCCGGCGACTATTTCACAGAAACATACACTTACGACGATGGCGACGGTAACAGCTACAGCTACGACCAGGACTACAACACCGACCACCTCGACGTCAACTACTCCACCCACAGCCTCGACCTCGGCCCACAGCTCGACGTGGTCTTCCCGTCCATCGGCCGTTTCGCCCTAAGCGCCCAGGCCGGCTGGCTCCTCCCCGTCTACCAGCAAAGCGCCCTCCGTTTCGTCCAGGTCTCCAACGACGACGGCGTCACCACCAACAACCTGAAATCGGTAACCCTCCCAGACAACGGCTCCTTTGGCGGCCCCTTCGCGGGCATCCACCTGAATATCTTCCTGGGACACTTCAAGGCGACCAAAAGCTAAGCGGATGAACGGACGAAAGATATTAGATTCGCGCAGTCCCCATCAAATAAAGACGACTGAATCGCCTATTGACCGATGTGCTTATTCGGCTTCGCCCCCATGGTGAATTCCAAAGTCCCGCCGGCGGTGATCTCGTCATACGTGATGTACAACCGATGGAGCGGCGCCCCATTGAGCGACACCTTTTGCACGTATACATTGAGCGGCCCCTGGTTCACGGTGGACACCGTAAATTTCTTCCCGCCGGTGACGGAAAGCACCGCCGAGCGGACGGAAGGGCTCCCGAGCCAGTATTTATCATCACCCGGTGAGACGGGATAGAAACCCAGCGCGCTAAAGATATACCACGCGCTCATCTGGCCGGTGTCGTCGTTGCCGCCGAGGCCATCGGGCGTCGGCTTGTACATCCGCCACATGACCATCCGGATCAGCGCCTGCGCCTTCCAGGGCTCGTTGGTAAAGTCGTAGAGATAAATATCGTGGTGGGAGGGTTCGTTACCGTGGACGTAGTTGCCGATGATGCCGTCCCGGGTGATGTCTTCGGTCTCGGCGAAGTATTTGTCCGGCAGGTCCATCGTAAACAAGGAATCCAGGTGCGGTACAAAACGTTTGTTACCGCCCATCAACGCGATCAGACCCGCGGGGTCGTGCGGTACGTACAGGCTGTAGTTCCACGAGTTGCCCTCGATAAAGCCTTCGTTGATGGTGCTCAGCGGGTCGAACGCGACCCGGAACGTGCCGTCGGATAACCGCGGGCGCATAAACCCGATGGAGGGGTCCCAAACATTACGATAATTCAACGACCGCTTCAGGAACTCATCATATATATCTGAACGTCCGAGCTTGCGAGCCGCCTGCGCAATACACCAGTCGTCGTACGCATACTCCAGCGTGGTCGACACCCCGTTCCCGTTCTTGTCGGTGGGGATATACCCCCGGTCGATGTAGTCGCCGATGCCGTCATAGTCGCGGTGCCGCGCGGTGGTCACGCACGCATCGAGCGCCGCTGAACGATCGAATGACCCGATCCCCTTGACGATCGCGTCACAGATCACCGAGACGCTGTGGTAGCCGGTCATACACCAGTTTTCGTTGGCGGAATTGGACCAGATGGGGAGCATGTGTTCGGGACTCTGGTGAAAATGCTCCAGCATCGACCGCACCATGTCCGCGTTCCGCGCGGGTTCGATGAGGTTGAACAACGGATGGAGCGCCCGGTGCGTATCCCACAGCGAAAACGTGGTGTAGTTGGTAAAACCGTCGGCGGTATGCACCTCTTTGTCCAGCCCCTTGTACTGGCCGTTGATGTCCTGGTAGATCGTCGGGTTGATAAAAGCGTGGTATTCGGAGGTATAGAAGTTCACCTTGTCGCTGTCCGCGCCGTCGATGGCGATCCGCGACAGCTGCTGGTTCCAAGCCGACTGCCCCGCGGCCTTGATGGCGTCGAAGTCCCATCCCGGCGCCTCGGCGCGCAGGTTTTGCAGGGCATTATCCATGCTCACCGGAGACAACGCCATCTTTAAGACAATGGCGTCGCCGGCGCGCGTGCCGCCGAAATTGAAGAACGCGCGGATTTGCCGTCCCGCGACCTCGGGGAAGTTCGATCCCTGGTTGAATTTTCCCCAGAACCCGTGATAGGCTGTGCGCCGAGTATAGTTGCGGTTGCCGTAGGACGTAAACGGCCTGGAGAACGTCAGCGCAAAATACAGCGTCCGCGTCCGCGCCCAGCCCGAGGTTTCGCGATAGCCCTCGACGAGCGTGTCATTGACCACCCGCAGATAGGTCCAGACGTTTTTATCGTCGTAGTTGTAGATCCCGTACATCAGGTCCAGGATGATGTGTGCCTGGTCCGCCGCCGGAAAAGTGTACCGGTGCACGCCCACGCGCGTCGTCGCGGTCAGCTCCGCCAGGATATTGTAGTCTTCCAGCTTCACCCGGTAGTAATCGGCCTCCGCCGTTTCATTATCGTGTGAAAAACGGCTCCTGAAACCGCTCCCGGGCTCCGTTGCCGTCCCCGGGTTGAGGCGCAGGGCCCCTGTCGTGGGCATGATGAGGAAGTCCCCGAGATCCGAATGCCCCGTCCCGCTGAAATGGGTGTGGCTAAAACCCACGATGGTCTTGTCGTCGTATTGGTAACCCGCGCAGTACTCGTACATTTTGGGATTATAGTGTCCGTCCTGCTCGTAAGAAATGGTATCGGTCTCCGGGCTCAGCTGCACCATGCCAAAAGGCGCGGTGGCTCCCGGGAAAGTATGGCCCATGCGTTGGGTGCCGATAATAGGGTGGACGTATTGTACGAGATTTTGTGCCGATGCCCCCAGTGCGGTCAGCGTCAGCGCGACGGTGAAAAGTTTTCTCATCGCCAAATGTAACGACAAATCATTACATTACGAGAGTACGCTACACTACCGGATATGCGAATCCTCTCACTGCTCGTAATAGCCTGTCTGACCCTCGGAAGCGCCGGGGCCCAAACCCTTTCCCTCCGCTGGGAGCTCCTCTCCAACTACTACCAGGGCAAACGCCAGGCCCACTGCGTCCTCGTCCTCTCCAACACCGGCAAGGAAGCCCTCCCCGCCACCGGCTGGGCGCTCTATTTCAACGGATCGTCCGCCCCCCGCGTCGGCGAAACCCCCG
>NZ_DATJIY010000156.1:0-8301 GCF_035492835.1 Dinghuibacter sp. | reverse complement strand
CCACCCCCTCCGCCTTTTCTCCGGACCGTGCCGCGCTGACCGGTTGCCGCGCTGACCGGTTGCCGGGCAGGCGTCGAGGCGGGGCGGGCGAGCTTTTTTGCTGCCGTTTTTTTGCGCGAGCAAAACCCGGCAGCAAAACAGCTCGCCCGCCCCGCCGGGCACAAAAAAAAGGCAAAAAAAAACGGCCCGATAAGGCCGCGTATAAAAATATGAAGCGAAAATTCTACTCGTACATCTGCAACTGATTCGAAAACAACCCGTGATCGGTATCCTGCCAGAGGCAATCCGGCTGCAGCTGCACCTTCAACGGCTGCGTTTTCTTATCGGGGGCGACAACCACCTTGTCGTTGGTAACTTTCTTGTAGCCGGAGGCTTCGATGGTGACTTTGTAAACGCAAGGTTCCAGCTGGCTTATGGTGAAGTTCCCGTTCTCGTCGGTTTCGACAGCCTGGGGTTTTAACAAGCAAGGGGATGAGACAACGACGGTGACCTGTTTCAAAGGCTTAGCGCTCCCCGATACGACCGTACCGGTGATGTTGTTGTTTCCGTTGCTACCGGGTGCACCAGCGGTAGCGCCGGCGGCCAGGGCGGTAAGCATAAAGCTGGAGGCAAAGAGGTAATGCTTGACCATTGTTAGCAATTTCAGGATTAAAACTAAGAAAAATCCACCGGATTTTCCAATCCCTCCCGAAATTCCTCCCAAACCCGGCGGACGATCTCCCCCGCCGGGAGGATTTCCTGTAGCTGGGCGGCCACCTGGCCGATCTCGAGCTCTCCTTCGCGGAGGTCTCCCTCGAACATGCCTTTTTTGGCCCGCCCGCGGCCCAATAACGCCTGCAGCACCTCGGGACCGGCCCCTTGGGCTTCCGCGCGACGGACCTGCTGAAAGAATTCGTTGCTGAGCAATCGGACCGGCGTCAATTGCTTGAGTGTCAAAAAGGTATCCCCCTCGCCGGCCGCTACGACGGCCTTTTTGAAGTCGATATGGGAGGAGGCCTCGTCGCTCGCCACAAAACGGCTCCCCATCTGCACCCCCGACGCCCCAAGGACCATGGCCGCCAGCATGCCCCGGCCCGTCGCTATACCCCCCGCAGCTATGACGGGGATGGATACCGAAGCGCAAACCTGGGGGATCAGGCAGAACGTAGTGGTCTCTTCGCGCCCGTTGTGCCCACCGGCCTCGAAACCCTCGGCCACGACGGCGTCGCACCCGGCCTGTTCGGCCTTCCGGGCAAAGGCGCTGCTGGAAACGACGTGGACGACCGTGATCCCGCGCTCCTTCAAATGAGCGGTCCACGTCCGGGGGTTCCCGGCGGAGGTGAAGACGATACGGACGCCCTCCCGGACCACGATCTCGATGAGCTCCGCGATGTCGGGATACAGCAGTGGGATATTCACGCCAAAGGGCCGGCCGGTCGCCGCCCGGCATTGCCGGATGTGCTCCCGTAGTACGTCCGGATACATGCTCCCCGCCCCGATCAGCCCCAGCCCGCCGGCGTTGCTGACGGCGCTGGCGAGCTTCCACCCGCTGGCCCATACCATTCCGGCCTGGATGATGGGATAATCGATGCCGAAGAGTTGGGCGATCTTGTTGCGCATGACCAAAGGATTAGCCCAGCGCGATCTCCGTGTTGTCCCCGATGTTGAGGCTGCGGCTTTCCCCCTTGATGGATGCGTCGCTCCCGATCAGGGATTCGGTGAGCACGATTTCGGTGAGGTTGGAATAAGCCCCGATGATCGAGTCGCGGATGATGCTGGAGGTGATGACCGTTCCATCCCCGATGGCGACGTTGGGGCCGACGATCGAGTTGCGGATGTCGCAGCCTTCGGCGATGCTCACCGGGGGTATGAGGATGGAGTTATCGAATTTATGGTTGCTGGCGATGTTGCTCCCGAACTTTTTGAGCAGGATGGCGTTGGATTGCAACAACGTCTCCTTTCGGCCGCAGTCGAACCAGTTCTGGACCTTGAAGGCGTGAAACGTACAGCCGCCCCTGATCATACACTCCAGGGCGTCCGTAAGGTTGAAGTCGTATGGGCGGCTCGGGTGCGGCTGATGGCTGACGGTGGAAAGACAGTCGAACATCACGTTCGTCTCCCTTATCTTATAAAGGCCGACGAGCGCCATGTTGGACTTGGGTATCTGCGGCTTTTCCACGACCTGGCTGATAAGGCCGCCTTCTTCCACTTCGGCTACCCCGAAGTCCCGCGGGTCGTCGACGCGTTTTACACCCAGCAACGAATGCGGGCTCGACAGCACTTCGCGAACGTCGTATTCGCAGATCGTGTCGCCGAGGACGATAAAAACTTCGTCTCCGTTAACGATGTCCTTGGTGAGGGAAATAGCGTGGCCCGTACCCTGCCGCTCGTTTTGCTCTACAAAGTGAACCTGCAGGTGGGGATATTTTTCTTTGACGTAGTCGCGGATCTTGCTCCCAAGATACCCGATGATAAATATAAACTCCGTTATCCCGGCATCCTGCAGCTGGTCGACGATGATGCTGAGGATGGTTTTTCCCGCCAGGGGTATCAAGGCCTTTGGCTGTGTGTAGGTATGCGGTCGTAAACGCGTGCCTGCGCCGGCCACAGGAATTATTGCCTTCATAATCGTTTTAGCGCCCTCCGGGCATTTCAACCCGTAGGGCGCGTGAAAATAGTGATTTTTAACCTTATTTTTGCCGCTAAATAACTTCCCTTCATGCAAAGAGATACCCTCGTATTTGATTTGATCCACCAGGAACTGGAGCGGCAACGCCATGGCATTGAATTGATCGCATCGGAAAATTTCGCCAGCCTGCAGGTCATACAGGCCATGGGTAGCGTGCTCACCAACAAATACGCCGAAGGGTATCCGGGACGGAGGTATTACGGCGGCTGCGAGATCGTGGACCAGGTAGAACAACTGGCCATCGACCGCGCCAGGGAAATCTTTGCCTGCGCGTATGCCAACGTCCAGCCGCACTCGGGCGCCCAGGCCAACGCGGCCGTCATGGCGGCCATACTCCAGCCGGGCGACAAGATCCTCGGGCTCGACCTGAGCATGGGCGGCCACCTGACGCATGGCTCGCCCGTAAACTATTCGGGTAAATTGTACCACGCGTTTTCCTACGGCGTCGTAAGGGAGACGGGCCGCGTGGACTATGACCACCTCGAGAAGGTGGCGCTGGAGCAAAAACCCAAGCTGATCATCTGTGGCGCCTCGGCCTACAGCCGCGACTGGGACTACGCCCGTATCCGCAAGGTGGCCGACCAGGTGGGCGCGCTCGTCATGGCGGATATCGCGCACCCCGCGGGCCTGATCGCCAAGAACCTCCTGGCCTCCCCCTTCGATTACTGTCACTTCGTAACCACGACGACGCATAAAACCCTGCGCGGTCCCCGGGGCGGTTTGATCCTTATGAAGACGGACTTCGAGAATCCCTTTGGACTGAAAGACCCCAAGGGCAACATCCGGATGATGAGCAACCTCCTGGACCTCTCGGTTTTCCCCGGTCAGCAGGGCGGTCCGCTGGAACACATTATCGCGTCCAAAGCCATCGCCTTCGGCGAAGTGCTCACCGACGAATTCACGACATACGCCAAACAAATCATCTCGAACGCCCAGACCATGGCCAAGGCCCTTGTGGACAAAGGCTACGAGCTGATCTCCGGCGGCACCGACAACCACCTTATGCTGATCGACCTGCGTAACAAGAACATCAGCGGTAAAAAAGCCGAAGCCGTCCTTGGCAAAGCCGACATCACCGTCAACAAGAACATGGTGCCTTTCGACGACAAAACCGCGTTCGTCACTTCCGGTATCCGGGTGGGCGTACCCGCGATCACGTCCCGCGGGATGAAGGAAAGCCATATGAGCTTCGTGGTGGATGCGATCGACCGGGCGTTGATGAACCCCGACGACGAGGCGGTGCTTGGGAAGATCGCCGGCGAGGTGCGGGCCTTCATGGACCAGTTCCCCCTGTACCCCGAACTCAAATAACCGGCTGCGCCGGCGCCAAAAATAAAAAACCTTCGTATGATCCAACGCATCCAAACCGTTTGGCTCCTGGTAGCCGGCCTGCTGGCCGTAGGCACTTTCGAGCTGTCGTTTTACAAAGCGGATATGAAAGATTCCACTACCGTATTGCTGTACGCCCATACCTCGACTATCCTGGTCTATATGGCGGCGGCCGTGCTGGCGTTGATCTGCTTCGGGACGATCTTTCTGTTCAAGAACCGGCCGCTGCAATCCCGGCTCTGTCTGTTGGGTATCGTGCTGTCGATCGGGTTGCTGATCCTGGAAGACCACCAGGTAGACGTGACGGAAGCCCTGTCGAATTACTCCACCGGCGCCTGGCGTCCGGGAATCGCGCTCCCCATCCTCGTGATCGTGGCGCTGATCCTAGCGATGCGCGGGATCCGCAAGGACCGGAAGCTCGTCAAAAGCCTGGAAAGGCTGCGCTAGCGGCTGCACCAAAACGGCAGGCCGCATCTTCGTGGCCGCGACCCTTACAGGAACTTCCCCGTGAGGCTCGCGGCCACCTTTTTTGCCCCCGCCGGCGGCCCCTCATACACCAGGCTACCGCCCTCATCCCCGGCGCCCGGCCCGAGGTCGATGAGCCAGTCGGCGCTACGGAGCACGTCGGTGTTGTGTTCGATGACGAGGATGCTGTGCCCTTGCGCAATCAGCGCGTTGAAGGAGGCGAGCAGCTTTTTTATGTCGTGGAAATGGAGCCCGGTGGTGGGCTCGTCGAAGATAAACAGGATGTGCCCCTGCGCCTTGCCCTTACCCAGGAAGGACGCCAGCTTGACGCGCTGCGCTTCCCCCCCGGAAAGGGTGTCGCTCGACTGGCCCAGCTTCACATATCCAAGCCCTACTTCGCTCAACGGACGTATCCTGGCGACCACGTCCTTTTCGTCGGCAAAGAATTCGATGGCCTCGTCCACGCTCATCTCCAATACGTCGTATACGTTCTTCCCCTTGTACGTCACCTCCAGCACCTCTTCCTTGAAGCGGTGGCCGTGACAGACTTCACAAGTCAGGTGCACGTCGGCGAGGAACTGCATCTCGACGATCTGTTCGCCTTCGCCCTTACAGGCGTCACAGCGTCCGCCATCCACGTTGAAGGAAAAGTGCTTGGGCTGGAAACCCCGCATCTTGGACAGCGGCTGGCGGGCAAAGAGGTCGCGGATTTCGTCGTAGGCTTTTATATAGGTCACCGGGTTGCTCCGGGAGGACTTGCCGATCGGGTGCTGGTCGACCATTTCCACCTGTGAGATCAGGTCCACGTCACCGGTCAGCCCCTGGAACAAACCGGGTTTATCGGTGTATTCTCCCTTGAGCTGTTGCAGCGCGGGATAGAGGATCTGCTTGACGAGCGTGGTTTTACCGCTCCCGCTGACGCCGCTGACGACCGTAAACACGCCCAGCGGGAATTCCACCGTGATGTCCTTGAGGTTGTTCTGGCGCGCGCCTTCGACCTTGATGGAACGGTTCCACTTCCGGACGTTTTTGGGCGGATCGATGGTCAGGTCACCGCGCAGGTATTTTCCCGTCAGGCTCTCCGGGTTGGAGACGATGTCGTCATAATTCCCTTCCGCGACCACGGTCCCACCCTGGTAGCTCGCCAGGGGGCCCATGTCGATCACGTGATCGGCCTGGCGCATCATCAGCTCGTCGTGCTCGACGACCACCACGGTGTTCCCGAGATCCCTCAGTTCTTTGAGCACGCGGATCAACCGCTCCGTATCGCGGGAATGCAACCCGATCGAGGGCTCGTCCAGGATATACAAAGAGTTGGTGAGGTTGCTGCCCAGTGAACGCGTCAGCTGGATGCGCTGGCTTTCGCCCCCGCTGAGGGAGTTGGCCAGCCGGCTCAGCGTCAGGTAACCCAAACCCACGTCCATGAGGGTCTTCAGCCTTTGGTGGATTTCGATCAGGATGCGGCTCGCCACGGCTCGTTCGTGATCCGTAAGAACCAGGCGGTTGAACCACTCCTGGAGGTCCCTGACGGGCATCTCGCAAAGCTCGCCTATGTGAAGCCCGCCGACCTTTACGTAGAGCGCTTCCTTCCTGAGGCGGTAGCCCTTGCATTCCGGACAGGTCGTCCGGCCGCGGTAGCGTGACAGGAGCACGCGGTATTGTACCTTATAGAGGTTTTCTTCCACCTCTTTGAAAAAAGCGTTGATGCCATAAAAATGCTCCGACCCGTTCCACAATTCATCGTATTGAGCCTTGGTCAGGTCCATGATGGGCTTGTGTACCGGGAACTGGTTCTTGCGGGCGCCTTTGATGAACTGGTCTTTCCACAGACCCAGCTTTTCGCCCTTCCACGGCGCCACTGCGCCCTCGTAGACGCTCAGGCGGCGATCGGGGATCACCAGGTTTTCGTCGATGCCCAGCACCTGGCTGAACCCTTCGCATACGGGACACGCGCCGAAGGGATTGTTGAAGGAAAACAGGTTGGGAACCGGCTCCTCGAAAACGATGCCGTCGAGCTCGAAGCGGTTGGAAAAGGGGATATTGGTGGCGCCGTTTACTTCCAGCAACAACTCGCCTTCCCCTTCATAAAAGGCGGTTCCCACCGAGTCCGCGATCCGGTGCTCGTCGTCCTCGTCAAAAGTCTTCACGACCAGCCGGTCCACCAGGATGTAGGTACCCGCAGGCGCAAGTGAGCCCGGGTCTTTGGCTTCCAGGGCTTCTTCCAGCCGGACCACCGTCCCGGCTTCACCCTTCTTTTTGGAGGGGACGTACAACCGGGTAAACCCCTTTTGCAGAAGGATGTTCATCTCCTCCGCCGGGTCGCGTCGGCTATGTTTACGGAAGGGCACGAGGATGCGCACCCGGTCCCCTTCCTGGAGATTACGGATGGCCTCCACCACGTCCCGGACGTCGTCTTTTTTTACTTCCCTCCCGGAAACAGGGGAAATGGTGCGGCCCGCGCGTGCAAACAGCAACCGCAGGTAGTCATAAGCTTCCGTCATGCTCCCCACGGTAGACCGGGGTGTGCGGGTGATAACTTTCTGCTCTATCGCTATCGCCGGACAAAGCCCCTTGATGTAGTCCACATCGGGCTTGTTCATCCGCATCAGGAACTGGCGGGCGTAAGCGCTCAGGCTCTCGGCGTACCGCCGCTGCCCTTCCGCGTAGAGGGTATCTATCGTCAACGAAGATTTGCCCGAACCGGATACACCGGTTACGACGACAAATTTGTTACGGGGTATGGATACGTTGATATTCTTGAGGTTGTGGACCCGGGCGCCCTTTATGAGAATGTCATCGGAGGCGTGGGTCGGGATAGGCGCTTCCTTCTTCATAATTTGAAGGGCAAAGGTACCGCTTTTCCCGGGGCTTAACCGTGATTTTACACAACCCTGAAGTTGTATATGCCCTCTTAGGATTAATTTTGCTGCCCAAGTGATCTATAAATTTTGTTATATTTTCAGGAAAGAGTATTTTTATAATATCCTTAATTATTTAAACCGATCGAATATTGACCGATTTCTACGCTGTTCTATAGGAAAAACCATTGATAATCAATTCAGTAGAAATCTATGCAGTCATTGCATCAATTATCCGATCAGCAGTTGATCCGCCTATTCGCGGATGGAAATTCGCTTGCCCTTGAGACCCTGGTGATGAGGTATAAGGATAAGATATATACCTCTATTTTCTTGTTAATCAAGGACAAATACCTGGCCGAAGATATATTCCAGGACGTTTTCATCCGGGTGATAGATACCCTCCGCAGCGGTAGATATACCGACGAAGGAAAATTCCTACCCTGGGCGATGCGCATAGCACACAATTTGTGTGTTGATCATTTTCGTCGGGTTCGCCGGACGCCGGTGATCAAGACCAGTGATGACAGGGATATTTTCGAAGTCCTGCACTTCTCCGAAGAGGGCGCGGACAAGAAAATGATGCAGCGGCAAAGCCACGATCGCGTCCGCAGGATGCTGGACAAGCTACCCGAAGAACAACGGGAGGTCATCGTCCTGAGGCACTACGGCGACTTGAGTTTTAAAGAGATCGCAGAACATACGAACTGCAGTATCAATACAGCCTTGGGCCGCATGCGCTACGGTTTGATCAACCTACGCAAAATGATGGCCGAGAAACAGATTGCGTTGTGAATACTCACGCGCTTGCCTGCAAATACCCCTGGGTTTCGCCCCGGGGGTTCGCGTTTATATCCCCCACTACTAAATTGATTAGCGGGCCCGCTCGCATGCTTCCGCGCGGCGCATCCGGAACCGGCCCCCGTGGCGTCTTTAGGCCTGCCGGCCGCGGAAGAGGGGTGGGGTGCCTCTTTTACCCCG
>NZ_DATJIY010000155.1:0-4060 GCF_035492835.1 Dinghuibacter sp. | reverse complement strand
GAGGCGGGGTTGCCCGGCGCCCCGGGGGTATCCTCGGCGCTGAACATTTCTTCCTCGCTGGTAGCGACCCTTTCCCGGAATTGTCCTTCTTTTTCCAGGCGGACGGGGATAAAGGGACCGGGCGTAAAATCAAGGTGCGTCGCGCGCACCCCGCTCAACGTTCCTATTCCGTTTAAAATCAATGGTTTGCCAATATTCAGCAGCTCCCGGCCCGTGGTCAGGAATGCTTCCAGGTCGGAGATGGCGAGGGGCCGCATTTTGCCGCTATGCTGGACAAGGAAGTCGATGAGCTCGGGAGTGGTTTTTGCCTTGTTGTTGTTCTCGAACGTAATGCCCTGATAGACCTGCTGCGGCTCTTTGGCGTCCTGTACGTTAACGGTGGGGTCCAGGTGAAAAACGCCAAAACCTTCCAATACCAGTTCCTTTTGCTGATACAAATATTGGCTGAGCAAATCGGAAATCTTCATGCTTTCTGTGGTGTTTGTCGACAAACCTACAGGAAAATACTGAATTTCAATATCAATATCTTTGCCGAAACAAACGGGAATGCTCACGAAGCAGGAAAAAGAATTCATGGTTTATTGGGAGGAGAATAGGGCAAGGGAGCGTTCGCTGACCCATATACTGCTGTACGGATTGCCGCGAGGCCTGTGTTTCGGTATCCCGATCCTGCTGTGCTTACTTTTCCACGACTGGTATAAATGGCTCCCCTTTATATCGGGTGAGGACATCCTGGTTGTCGCCATTGGTGTATTCGGGGTCGTTTTGTTTTATTCGGTCTTCCGCCAGTACTACCTTTGGGACCGTAAAGAACAGCAATACCAGGAATTTTCCGCCCGGAAGGCGCAACAGGACGCCTCGCCGCCGCCGGTAACACCCCCCGGCAGCGCCGGTTAAACGAGACAGTTATGAAGACACGCGAAGCGATTTCCGTATTCGATATGTTCAAGATAGGCGTCGGCCCCTCCAGCAGCCATACGCTGGGCCCCTGGCGGGCCGCGCAGCGGTTTGCGCTGGAGATGGACCGCCGCGGTCTGCTGGAAAAGGCCCGGCGCGTCCAGGTACTGCTCTACGGCTCCCTGGCTAAAACCGGTCGCGGTCACGGGACCGATATTGCCGTCATGCTGGGTCTGGCCGGGGAAGACCCCGTTACCTTCGATACCGCCTCGATCGATACTTACGTCGCCACCATACAGCAGCGCCAGCAACTACGCCTGCTGGGCAGGCATAACGTGCCCTTTGATCCCGCGACGGACATCGTTTTCCTCTATTCCGAAACGCTCCCGTTCCACCCCAACGCGCTGACCTTTTTACTGGAAGGGGAGGGGATGGACTCCGTTGCCGAAACGTACTACTCCATCGGCGGCGGGTTTATCCAGCAGGAGGGGGAGCTGCCCGGCGGTTCCGCCGTGGTACAGCTGCCCTTCCCCATCGACCACGCCGGAGACCTGCTCCATTGGTGTATGAAGACGGGATTGAGCATCTCCGAGGTAGTCATGGAAAACGAGCACACCTGGCGCCCGGAAACCGAAACGCGGGACGGGGTGCTGAATATCTGGAGGGTGATGCGCGAATGTATCTACCGCGGTTGTCACACCCAGGGTTCCCTGCCGGGCGGGCTACAGGTCAAGCGCCGGGCTTCCGGGCTCAACCACCACCTGCTCAAAGGCAGGGCCTATGACGGTTTCGAGGGCTGGCTGGAAGCAATACGGGCGGGCGGCGCTTCTTTTCAATACACCCTGGATTGGGTCAGCTGTTTTGCGCTGGCGGTGAACGAAGAGAACGCCAGCTTTGGCCGCGTGGTCACCGCGCCCACCAACGGGGCCGCGGGGGTCATCCCGGCCGTCCTGCAATACTACGTCACCTTTTGCGACGGATATAAGGACGATAAGATCATGACCTTTCTGCTGACGGCTTCCGAGATCGGCAGCATCTTTAAAAAGGGCGCCACCATTTCCGCCGCGATGGGCGGCTGCCAGGCGGAGATCGGCGTGTCCAGCGCCATGGCCGCCGCGGGCCTGACCGAGGTCATGGGCGGTACCCAGCGCCAGGTGATGATGGCGGCGGAGATCGCGATGGAACACCACCTCGGGCTGACCTGCGACCCGATCGCCGGGTTGGTCCAGATACCCTGTATCGAACGCAACACCATGGGCGCCATCAAAGCCATCACCGCCTCCCAGCTGGCTTTGCAAAGCGCGCCGGACTACGCCAAGGTCTCGCTCGACGCGGTCGTGAAGACGATGTGGGACACCGCCCTGGATATGAATACCAAATACAAGGAAACCGCCGACGGCGGGCTCGCGGTGAATATCCCGCTGAGCCTTCCGGAGTGCTGAGCCGCGCGGCGCCACGCCTCGGACGGCTGCCGGCTACTTCAGTGAATCCAGCTGGCCCTGCACGCCTGCCGGCGTGGTAAACGACTCCCCGGGTTCCTGGAAGTTCTCGATGGCCGCCTTTGTATAGATCGCGGCGGCGATCTTGCTGGTTTTCGTGTCGATGAGGATATAGGCAAAACCGCTGTCGACGGGCGCGATCGCATAAAGGTACTTGTCCTGCGTGAGCGGCCCCGACGCCTTCATGTACTTTACGAATTGATCGTACCGGTCGCCGGTGATGTCCTTGAGCTTCGTGTGCAGGGGCTCGGTGTCCCAGATACCCGCGGCGGCGGGGGACCGGCCGGCGTAACCGTTCAGGTAGGCGAGGGAGTCGCCGTGGCCGCCGTGGCAGGCCGCCAGCGCCAACAAGGACAAAATAACTATTCGCTTCATATCAATTAAGAGTGGGATCGGCCAGCAAAGTATCCAGCGCCACATCGCTATAGTCGTGCACCGTATGGTAGAGCGTATCCCTTTCCACGGGCGCGCGCCCTGCCTGTTTGATCAGCGCCACCAGCTCCAAGGTGCTCATCGCGGGTTTCTGTTCTTCCGCGCCCGCCATCGAATAGATCTTCGTGGAGTCGTCGATGGTGCCGTCCAGATCGTTCACGCCGAACGCCAGCGTCAGCTGCGCCTTCTGGCGGCCGAGCATCGGCCAGTACGCCTTCAGGTGCGGGAAGTTGTCGAGGTACAACCGGGCGATGGCGTACATCCGCATGTCTTCCGACACGCTCACCTCCGCCACATGCGACATGTCGTTGTCGCCGTTGCGGAACTTCAGCGGGATAAAGGTATTGAAGCCGCCGGTGCGGTCCTGGAGCTGCCGGAGCCGCTCCATATGGTCGATGCGGTGGGCATAGGTCTCAACGTGGCCGTAAAGCATGGTGGCGTTGGTGTGCATGCTAAGCCGGTGCGCGGTCTCGTGGATGTGAAGCCAGCCATCGGCGTCCACCTTGTCCGCGCAGATTTGCGCGCGCACGTCTGGGTGGAAGATTTCTGCGCCGCCCCCGGGCAGGGACTGCAGCCCGGCTTCCTTTAGCATCGCCATGCCCTCTTCTACGCTAACCTTGGCCTTCCGGAACATATAGTCGAGCTCGACGGCGGTAAAGCCCTTGATGTGGAGGTCCGGCCGGTGCGCCCGTATCTGGCGCAGCAGGTCCATAAAGAAGTTCAGGTTCATCTTGGGATGCACGCCGCCGACGATGTGCACCTCCGTGACGGGCTTGCCGTCATAGGAGCGGACGATGTCCATCATCTGCTGGGTACTCAGCTCCCAGCCCTCTTCCCGGTGGGCATAGAGCCTGGAATAAGAACAAAACGCGCAGGTGAATACGCAGACGTTGGTGGGTTCGATATGAAAATTGCGGTTGAAATAGGTGGTGTGGCCGTGTTTGCGCTCCCGGACGAGGTTGGCCAGCGCGCCAACGAAGGCCAGCGGCGCCCGCTCGAACAACGTGAGCCCGTCGGCGGTTGTGAGGCGTTCCCCGCTGACGACTTTCCCACCAATGGATCGTAATTCCCCGTCAACCGTTTGCATGAGGGCTTCCACCCCCGGCGTCGATGCTTCCATAGCCTTGAATTATAGGGCCCAAAATTACGGATTTATATATACCTTCCGCAGTAAAACCCAATAACACGCGTGTCGATCAAGCTCCGTCTGATTTTGATGAATTTCCTGGAAT
>NZ_DATJIY010000154.1:0-3865 GCF_035492835.1 Dinghuibacter sp. | reverse complement strand
TTTTACAAAAAATTCATTTCGGGCAGTAGATATGCCGCGTACCGCGTTCTATTAGGTATGCCCGAATCCATCGAAACACTGCTCGCCGACCCACGGTTCATCCGCTGGGTGATCCAGGGCGACGATCATAGCCATTGGGAGGCCTGGATGGCCGGCGCTCCCGGAAGGCCGGCGCTGGTCGAAGAGGCCCGCACCCTGTTACGGTCGCTGGCGATCCGTGAATCGGCGCTCAGCCAGGAAGAGATCGAGGGTCGCGTGGAAGCGATCCTGCGCCGCCTTCGCGATGACGCGCCGGATCGCGCGGCCGCCGCCGGGGAAGCCGGTAGGCTGATCCGGTTGCGCCGGGGGTGGGCCGGGGCGGCGATCGTCGCGGCAGCGATCGTGGCGGCGGCTATACTGGTGGCGGCGTTTTGGCTGGCGCGCCGCCCGCGGTCCGCGGCGTCAACAGCCGACGACGGTTTCGCCACCGTGAGCACGGGAGAAAGTCGCCGGTCCGTCACCCTCCCCGACGGGAGCCAGGTAGTCCTCTATCCAACCTCATCTATACGATATGCGACGCATCCGGGGGCCGCGGTGTCCGTCTACCTCACGGGTAAGGCTGAGTTCTCGGTAACGGTAGCGCCTAACCGGCCTTTCCGGGTGTATACGAGCGACCTGGTGACGACGGTGCTGGGGACGCGTTTCGTGGTGTCCGGAGACAAGGTGACGGTCATCACGGGGAAGGTTTCGGTGAGCCGCAACGCGGGCCCCGACTCGGTATTGACGGGCGTCCAGGTAAAACCCAACCAGGCATTGGTATACGAGCCCCTCAAACGGGACTTCCAGAAAATCCTGGTGGACACGCCGGTGGCGGTGCGGCCGCCGGTCACGCCGGATTTCCGTTACGACAACGCGCCGGTGACGGAGGTGCTGGAGCAGCTGAAGGCGACGTATGATCTGGATATAGTGTATGACCGGGATGTGCTTCAGCATTGCAAGATCAGCGCGGACTTGAGCGATGAGTCGATCTATAGGAAACTGGACCTGATCTGCCAGGCGCTCGACGCCCGATATACCGTCACGGACGGGACGGTGCGGATAGACGCCAGACCTTGCGAGTAACCCTCTAAAAATCTAACGACATGAGCCATAATAGTCACTCTCCATAATGCCGGGGGCCCTTACGGGCCCCGGAACCCCAGCGCCATTCCACTGTGATGGGGTCGTTTCGATCAACATTTACTGACAACCAAAACCTGTTCAAGTTATGAAAAAATGCCCATGCATAAAGGGGCCAATGCTTCATTTTATGAGAATTGGACTGCTCTGTATGGCCCTGACGGTCAGCGTCACCGGCGCCTTGTATGCCAAGGCGGTCAAGGGCCAGGAGGTACTCAAGCAACGCGTTACCCTGGTCGCGGACCAGGACGAGCTCAAGCACGTGTTCAAACAGCTGGCCAGGGAAGCCGGCGTAAAATTCATCTATGTATCGCCCACGGTACCGGACAAAGAGCTGGTGACCTGCCAGGCCAACAACGAGCCGCTGGGGCAGGTCCTGGACCGGTTGTTGCAGCCGCTGCACCTGAAGGCGGAGGTGGATGGGGACCAGATCATCCTGAAGCCCCTGGCCGTTGTGCCCGCGCCGGGCCCGGTGACGGGAACGGTGTCCGACCCCAGCGGGACGCCGCTGATGGGCGTGTCGGTGACGATCCAGGGCACCAAGACCGGCACGACCACCAACGAGAACGGCAAATTTTCCCTGGACGCCCCGGCGGGTGCAACGCTGGTTTTTTCCTACGTTGGGTATGCGACACAGACCTTACGCGTCGGCGGCGCCACGGTTTCGGTCGTCCTGACCAAACAAAACAACAGCATGAGCGACGTCGTAGTCGTCGGCTATGGCACGCAGCGCAAGGTCGACCTCACGGGGGCGGTGTCCACGGTGAGCTCGGCGCAGCTGGAGAACCGGCCGGTGACCAGCCTGGACAACGCGCTCGCGGGGGCGGCGCCTGGGCTGACGGTGATCCAGAACAACGGCCAGCCGGGCAGGGACGCGGCTTCGCTCAATATCAACGGGATCGGCACGCTGAATAATTCCGCGCCGCTGGTGGTCGTGGATGGGATCATCAAAAGCATGTACGACGTCAACCCGAACGACGTAGCCAGCATCTCGGTGCTCAAGGACGCGGCCAGCGCGGCGATCTACGGGTCGCGGGCCGCCAACGGCGTGATCCTGATCACCACCAAGAAGGGCAAGGCCGGCGGCAACCAGATCGAGTACGACGTATACGTGGGCAAGCAGACGCCGACGCGGCTGCCCGACTATCTACCGTCGTGGCAGGCCGCAACGATGTATAACCAGGCGCTCGCCAACGTGGGCACCGCGCCGGTCTATACCGACAACGACATACAGCAATTCAAGGATGGCTCGGACCCCGTCGGTCACCCCAACACGGACTGGCTGGGTCTGTTCTATAATAAGAAGGGCCTCCAGCAAAACCACTACCTGAGCGTGAGCGGGGGCACGGACAAGACGCAGTATATGTTCTCGCTGGGGTATTTCGACCAGGAGGGCAACGTCGCCAAGACACAGGCGCAACGGTATACGACGCGGCTCAACCTGACGACGCAGGTCACCTCCCGGTTGCGGGCCTTCGGCGATATTTCCTATACCTTCAACCCCTTCCAGGAGCCGTTGAGCTCGTATCCCGGCGTGAGCGCCTTTTCGCAGATGGTGCGGCAGGTGAACCGGATTTCCCCCATCGTGCCCTTGAAGTGGGCCAACGGGGACTACGCCTACATCGGGGACGGGAACCCGATCGCCTGGCTGAATTCCCCCAGCCTCGGGTCCTATAACCACTACGTGCTGGCGGGGACCGCGGGGCTCGACTGGGAACCCATCAAGGACCTGCACTTCAAGCCGTTTGCGGGGTATACGCTGACGCAGGACCAGAATAAGTCCTATGTGGCGGATATCCAGTTTTATACGCCGACGGGGACGGTAGGGTTGTACCAGGGGCCCAACAACGTGACCGACAAATATGACAATACGACCTATATTACTTTGCAGGCCACCCTGGACTATACAAAGCGATTTGGGGGACACACGTTCAAGCTGCTGGGTGGTTATTCGCAGGAGTATACCAAATACTATGAACTGGATGGCTACCGCCAGAGCTTTCTAAACAACGACCTTTCTGATCTCAACGCAGCCTCGACCACCGGCCAGACGTCCAACGGGTATTCGTATGAACTGGCGCTTCAGTCGTTCTTCGGACGCTTCAACTACGACTATGAGGGCCGCTATCTGCTCGAGGCGAATTTACGCTACGACGGGTCGTCGCGTTTCGATACCGCCAACCGGTTCGGGACTTTCCCGTCACTGTCCGCGGGCTGGCGGATTTCGCAAGAGGACTTTTTCAGAACACTGAGGCCTATTGTTAACGAACTAAAGCTTCGGGGATCATGGGGTAAGCTCGGGAATCAGAATATCAACTATAGCGACCCGGCCCAGGTCGACGCGGCTTACTATCCCTATATCACAACGATCGCCGCTGGTCAGAATTATGTATTTGGAGGTGCCAACCCGGCCTTCGCGGCAGGCGTATCACCCATCAACGGCGTGAACACCGCGCTGACCTGGGAATCGACTACCGAGACCGACATTGGCCTGGACGCTGCTCTCCTCCAGGGCGCACTCACTTTTACCGCCGACTATTTCATCAAGAATACGAACAATATCCTCCTTTCGATCCCCGTGTCGGCCCCATATGGAGTCACGGCTCCAGCCCAGAACGCGGGCGCGGTGCAGAACAAGGGATGGGAGTTCACCGCGGACTACCACGGCCGCTCGGGCGCGTTTACGTACAACGTCGGCGGCAACGCG
>NZ_DATJIY010000153.1:0-17853 GCF_035492835.1 Dinghuibacter sp. | reverse complement strand
GAATCGATGTCGTATAACGCCGAGCGCGCCAGGACGGGCGTGGATCGCCGGCACCCGGACGTCAGCGACGCAGCAACAGCCAGCAAAGCGAAGGCACGCAAGGCGAACACACGCATAAAGTGAATTGTCCTATCAAATTATAAAAACCCTCCCTATATTTGGTAAACATAAATGTTAAAATATATGCGTATCGACCCTGTACGCGTCCTGCTTATCCTCGTCATCGCGCTGGCCGCCTGCCGCCAGGCCCGGCAGCCGGCAGCAAACACGCAAAAAGCCTTAGGCACCTACGACGGCAACTTCGGAAAAGGCATACTGGCCCTTACGATTAATTATGTTAACGGCGACGTCGTGTCAGGCTACGACATCCGGCAGGGTAACCGCCGCAACCTCAACGGGAAGGTAAAAAGCGATGGCGCCTACCTGTCCCTGGCGCTCCGGGAACCGGGAGACCGCGCCGAGGACGGTGTCTTTACGTTAAAACTCGATACCGCCAGCGGCCGCGTCAAGGGCAACTGGTCACCTCTTCAATCCGGCAAGGCCACCGCCCGGGACTTCCAGCTGAAGCTCGACACGGACTATCAGCACGGCCTCTACGAAATTGGGTTGGGGGAATGGCTGGTGGGCGATGACTCTACCCTCGATCTACAGGCCAATGGTTATTGCGAATACAACTACTACGACCACGCGAAGGATTCGACCTCACAGCTGAATACCGTCCACGGCAGCTATGTACGGACGGGCAACACCGTCCGGATCGATTGGGAGCGCGGCGCCGCCGTGCCGGTCCGTCAGATGACCCTACGGCTGATACGCCGCCCCGTAGAAGACTCGCCGGAAGACTCCACCGAAACCCTGGAGGGCAGCGGCTGGAAGCTCGTACGACCCATCGACTGATGAAACGCCCCCTCCGATACGCCGCCTGGGCCTTGTTGATGGCTGCGCTCGCCTTCTTCAGCTACCTGATGATCCGGTTGTCGCTGCCGTATACCGCCCTGCGCGAAGACGTTTCTTTTCTGAGGTCCAAACAAGGCGTCTACTACCTCGGCTACTGGCGCATCAGCTTCTACACCCACGTGTTTACCAGCACGCTCGTTTTGTTGGCCGGCTTTACCCAGTTCAACAGGTATATATTGAGGGACCACCCCAAGCTCCATCGGACGGTAGGTTACGTCTATATCCTGACCGTCTGCCTGGTCACCGGCCCCGCCGCCCTGGTCATGGGTTTTTACGCTAATGGCGGTTTTCCGGCGCGTACGAGTTTTGTCTTGCTCGCGTCTTTGTGGATTACTTTTACGGCGTTGGCCTGGTGGTTCGCCGTCCGCAAACGATTCGAGCTCCACGGCGCCTTTCTCTACCGGAGCTACGCCCTGACCCTTTCGGCGTTGACGCTTCGTTCCTATACCTTTTTGCTGCAATGGCTCCAGGTCGACGTCCATCCCCGCGACATCTATATCGTCACGGCATGGCTGAGCTGGGTGCCCAACCTGCTGGTGGCTGAATGGCTGATCCAATACCGCGGGGTAAAAAGGATGCTACATCGCTCCCGTTGAGGGCTGGATTTTCCCCGTTGGATCGATGCGGAAAAGCCGTTTTACCGTATCGGCCACCGCAAACTCCATGGTCGGTCCGATGGAAAACGATTTCGACGAGTCCTCGACGCTGTTCCGCCCAGCCACCAACATTTTGTCGATGATCTTACCCTGGGGCGTATATGTCGTCAGGTAAAAAAAGACCTGAGAAGTCATCGGATTATCGATGACGGCGGTATCGTCGGGATCACGGTCGGTGTACTCACCCCAGTCGTCCGAGCCACCGTAGACCAGCGCGATGTAGACGCTGTCAGCGTGGACCTTCCCCACGCTGAAGTAGCCGGGTTCTTCGCCCCGGGCAAAATGGACGGCGCGCATCTCGGTGATGTATTTTTCGTAACTGTAGTCGATGTCATCCTCCGATTTGTGCGGGTGCTGCGTAAACCACTGGCTGTCGATCGCCAGCGGGAACCTCGCGGAAGGAAAACCCGCCAGGAAATCCGCCCATAGCGATGCCGCCCGGTCCCGGCGGCCGTCCATGGCGATCCGGTAGGTGTCTTTGAAATCGTAATACACCCGTACCGGGGCAAAAGCCGGGTCCTTGATGAATACCGTCGGGTCGGGGATGCCCATCTGAATGGCCACCTGCATGTATTTCAGCGAGGTGTCCCTGTATTTATCCCCGTTCTGCGCATACGCCGCCGACAGCTCGTATAGTACGTTGTAGAGGGGCGCATATTGCAGTTTTTCGGCGATCCCGAGGGCCTGCACGGCCTCCTCATATCGCTTCCCCATCAACAACGCCGTCCCCAGCTCGAAATACGCCTTCGGCGTCGCGACGTGGTAAATAACGCTTTTAATGGAATCCGCGGCTTCGTCATATCGCCGTTTGCTGCGCGAAAGCCCGACGGCATCGCCGAGCTTCTTGTCCCATTGAACATCGTGCGGTCCAGCCAGGGCCGCCCGTACGGCGTCAATATCGTATATCGTAAAAGGAGTAACCGGCACTACGGCCCTTTCATGCCGCCCGCAGGCCGCGAGCAGACAAACGGAGATAAGCAGAAGAGGGATACGCATGGCGAAAGTTACTTATTTTTCCTAACTCCGTCCCCTTAGGATGACTGTTCCGGTCCCAGGCGCCGCCGCCGGCTTCGGCGCCGATGTCATGCTAACATAAATACCATCCGGATTTTTGACGACCTGGATGGCGCTGATGTCCGCCGGGTCGATAAAGGCCGTGTTCTGCATGGACATACGGATACTAGGTAGGCACTTGCGAGAACCCCGCAAAGCCCGCGCAAAGCAACACGAAGGAAAGAACGAGTGTTTTCATAGTCAGTAATTTACAAAATTTGTTGACAACTCGTGTATAACAACCCCCGGGCCGCCCCGCCAAAAAATTATATTTGCTGTTCGCTAAAAAGCGCTAAAAAAGCGCCAAACGGCGCTAAAAAGGAGGACAAGTGCGTTTAAAGACCCTCGAAATAAAAGGATTCAAGAGCTTCGCCGACAAGACGACGCTCCATTTTGACGAAGGGATCACCGGGGTGATCGGCCCGAATGGTTGCGGCAAGAGCAACATCGTGGACTCCATCCGCTGGGTGATCGGTGAGCACAAGATGAGCCAGCTCCGGTCCGAAAACCTGGAAAGCCTGGTTTTCAATGGGTCGCGCACCCGTTCGTCGAGCGGTCTGGCCGAGGTGTCCCTGACCTTCGAGAACACCAAGAACCTGCTTCCCACCGAATTCAGCACCGTCACCGTCACCCGGAAGTTCTACAAGAGCGGGGAAAGCGAGTACCGCCTCAACGACGTCTCCTGCCGCCTCAAGGACATCCACAACCTCTTCATGGATACGGGCGTCTCCACCGACTCCTACGCCATCATCGAGCTCGGGATGGTCGACGACATCATCAAGGACAAGGACAACAGCCGCCGCCGGATGCTCGAGCAGGCCGCCGGCATCTCGATCTATAAGACCCGGAAAAAAGAGGCCCGTCAGAAGCTCGACGCCACCGAGCAGGACCTGGCGCGGATAGAAGACCTGTTGTTCGAGATCAACAACCAGCTGAAGGCCCTCGAAAGCCAGGCCAAAAAGGCCGAAAAATACTTCGAGGCCAAAAAGGAATACCGCACCCTCTCCATCGAGCTGGCCAAGGCCTCGCTCGAGGGCTTCAACCTGACCTACAAGGAGCTCAACGAGCGCCAGGAGGCCGAAATCGACCGCCGCATCCAGCTGGAAGCCGCCATCGCTACCGAAGAGGCGCAGGTCGAGCAGGAGAAGCTGGGCTTTATCGAGAAGGAACGCGCCCTGCAGGCGTTGCAACAGCAGTACAACCAATTACAACAGGAGCTGCGCACGCGGGAGAACGAAAAGAACCTCGCCTCCCAGCGCCTGCACTACCTGAAAGAGCGCGAGCAAAGCACCAAAGACTTCCTCGACAAGTCGCTGCACCAGCTCAAAGGTCTCGAGGAAAGCATCGCCTTTACCGGCCAGCAGGTCACCGACGAGCAAACCAACCTGGAAGATAGCCGCGACCGTTTGGAGGATATAAAAGCGGGCGTCGAGGACAAGCGCTACGTTTTCGACGACAAAAGAGCCGCCACCGACCTTTTGAGGCGCGAGAACCAAACGTTGCAGCGGCAGCAGTTCGACGCCGAGAAAAACGTGGCCGTCGCCGATACTTCGATCCAGAACATCCAGCGGAGCATTTACCAGCTGCGGGAAGAGCAGGAGCAACTAAAAGCCCAGCTGACTCGGCTCGACCAGGAAAAAACCACCAAGGAAGCCGAGCTCGCCTCCAAAAAGACCGAGCTCGAAACCCTCCAAACACAGCACGAGCACGCCAAGGCCCAGATCCTCGAGACCCAGGCCCAGGTGGAGCAGCTGCGTCTCCAGCTGGCCGAGGAAGGCCGTCGTCTCGACGCCCGCCGTAACGAGCACGACCTCCTCAAGAGCCTGATCGACAGCATGGAAGGCTACCCCGAGAGCGTCAAGTTCCTCCACAACAATAAGAGCTGGAACCACGAGGCGCCTATCCTGAGCGACATCATCTACGTAAAGGAGGAATACCGCGCCGCGGTGGAAAACGTCCTCGAACCCTACCTGAACTACTACGTCGTCAACAACCTTACCGAGGGCCTCCAGGCCGTCCACCTGCTCGACGACAACAAGAAGGGCAAGGCCAACTTTTTCCTCCTCGACCAGTTCGGCGAACAGCCGACCGGACACCAGCCGGCCGGCACGCAACCCGCTCTCGACGTCGTGGAAATCGACCCCAAATTCAAAAACCTCGCCGCGTACCTTCTCGGCAACGTCTTTATCGCGGACAACGAAGACGCCATTTACCACAGCAATGGTGCCATCGTCCTGGAAAAGACCGGTAAATTCGTCAAAGGCCACTACTCCCTCACCGGCGGCAGCGTCGGCCTCTTCGAGGGTAAAAAGATCGGTCGCGCCAAGAACCTCGAAAAATTAAAAGAGCAAATCGCGGCCCAGGAGCAAATCGTCAACGGGATCAAGGAACAAATACAGGCCCGTCACCAGGAGGTCGCCCACTATACCGGCCAGCTCAAGGAGCAGGCCATCAAACAGACCCAGACCGAGATCAACCAGCTCACCAACCAGGCCTACGCCCTGCAAAACAAGCTGGAGAACCTCCACAGCCAGGAGGGCGCCGGACAAAGGCGGCTGGAAGACCTGGAAGCCAACCTCGACAAAACCCAGGACAGCATCAGCGACCAGCGCGACTTGCTCGAGCGCCTCAATGCCCAGCTCGAAGAGCTGTCGAATCGCATGATCGGCGCCGAGACCGCCTACGCGCAGGCCGAGCAGGAATACAACTTCGCCCAGGCCCAGTACAACGACGCCAACCTGGCCCTGACCCGCCAGCAGAGCAAGCTGAGCGGTCTCAAACAGGAGCTGGAGTTCAAGAACAACCAGCTCCGCGACCTAAAGACCCAGGTGGAGCAAAACAACACCCAGCTCCAGGACACCGTCCAGCAGATCGAGGAGTCCGAAGGATCGCTCCAGGATTCCCACGAGGGCGTCGTCGATTTGATGCGGCGCAAAGAAGAGGCCGGGCACCTCGTCAACACCTCCGAGCAGGCCTACTACAACCTCCGGAACACGCTGACCGAAAAGGAAAGCGAGCTCCGTCATAAACAAAAGACCAAGGAACAGATCGACTTCCTGCTGGGCCAGCTCAAGGACAAGGTCTCCGAGCTCAAGCTCCAGCTGGCCGGTATGAAGGAGCGTCTTAGCGTCGAGTTCCGCGTCGACCTGGACGCCATCATCGACCAGGAACGCGAAACCGACACACCCGTCGAAGAGCTCACCGCCGCCGCTGAGCGGCTCAAGAAGCGTATGGAGAACATGGGCGAGGTAAACCCCACCGCCATCGAGGCCTTCCAGGAAATGAAAAAGCGCTACGAGTTCATACTGGAGCAAAAGAACGACCTCGTCAGCGCCAAGGACTCCCTCCTCCAAACCATACAGGAAGTGGAAACCACCGCCAACCAGAAGTTCCTGGACACCTTCAATGCCGTCCGCGAGAACTTCCAGCGCGTTTTCAAGGCCCTTTTCACCGAAGAGGATACCGCGGACATCGTCCTGGATAACCCTGAAAACCTCGCGGAAACCACTATCGACATTATCGCCAAGCCCAAGGGCAAGCGTCCGAGCTCCATCACCCAGCTCAGCGGGGGTGAAAAGACACTGACCTCCACCGCCCTGCTCTTTGCGATCTACCTGATCAAACCGGCCCCCTTCTGTATCCTCGACGAAGTCGACGCCCCCCTCGACGACGCCAACGTCGGGAAGTTCACACAGATGATCCGCCAGTTCAGCGAAAACTCCCAGTTCATCATCATCACCCACAACAAGACCACCATGTCCACCGTCGACGTCATCTACGGCGTCACCATGCAGGAACCCGGTGTCAGCAAGCTCGTCCCGGTCGACTTCCGCAGCCTGAGCAGCAACTAGCCTGTCAATTTTTTGTATATTAGGGGACTTCGTCTACCAATGAAAGAGACACCCCTCACAGCCCCTGTCGGAAGTCGCGCGGCAGCCGGCCATTCAGGCCCGCGCGGCATGGCGTTTCCCGCGGTTCACGTTTTTAGGTCCATGCCGTCGTCCCCTGTTGTCCAACGGGCAAAGATCAAGACCGGGACCTCGGTGCGGCCCGGGGGCACAAAGACCCATACCGTCGAAGACCTGGCGGTGCTCGACGCGCTTACCAAAAAAGTTTCCGACTTTGGCAAAGGGGACTTCCCACAGCCGGCCAGGATTGAAAGCGCCTCCAACGCAGGGAGGATCAACCGGGATCCTTCCACTGAGCTGGGGGACGAGAGGAAATTGGGTGATCGCCCTATCGACGACCTCTGGCAATTGGTGCTCGACTACAAGAAAAGCCGTTTCTCCGGCGCCGTTAACGTCAAGGACAAGGATGGTGGCGAGCTGGCGTCCCTTAAATACAACCAGTATGGATCTACCAGCCGGAAGTGGGAGAATGACGACGTCATGGTCTATAAAACCCCGAAAGGGCTCAACGAGGAAAAAGAAATAACCGATACCAGCGTCGCCTATAAAATGGGCGCCACAAAGTTCGAAACGCTGCGCACGGATTTGGGTTGGACGGACCAGCAAATCGCCAAGGCTGTCTTGAAGTATATTAAGGATGGTGTGGTGCCCGCCGAGATCACCGGTGAAAGCCGCCGGAATTTCGGGTATCTGGTCGCCCTCATGACCGTCCCGGAATCGGTCCGGGGTCTGGGCACGTTCCCGCTCGGTCTGATACAGCTGGACAACATCGCCACCGGCGCCATTACCTCGGCGAAGGCGCTGGCGGGCCCCGCAGACGATACGGAAGAGGAGGAAGATGAATACAAGTACAAAAAAGAGCTGCGTGCGGGTGGCGCCTATGCCCCCGCCTTTGCCGGCAGCAAGCAGCACATCAACGAGATTGAAAGGGCAAATGATGCGGGAAAACCCTTGAAGGCCCAGCATGCGTCCAACGAGACCAAATATACCTGGAACCTCGTGCTGGATCGCTACACGGCGATGATCAAGACGTTCCTGGGGAAGCATCCCGAATTACTCGGGGTGGGACCCGAGACCGATGACAAAAAAGTCGCCCTGAACGGTCTGGTCGGTAATATGCTGGCTTTCCTTGGTATCGGCCCGCAAATCACCGGCGCTACGAGCGATAACCGGGTCCTGGGCCGTACGATGTCCACTGCGTTGCACACGCTCAATAAGACCGACCTGAGCGAGCACAAGCTGACGGGCGCCTTCCTTGGCTCCGAAACGAAATCCTTTGAAACGCTGACGACTTCTTTTAGTAACTATAAGGCTGCCCCGAGCTCCCCTTCCTATCAATATCCGGAGTTTCTGTCCGGGCAGACAGGAAGCTTTGCCGAGCAACGCGCCGAACGCAAGGACGACGAGGAAAGGGGAAAGCTGACCGGCTTTCACACATACTTCAGCGTGCCCGGGCAGGTCAAGGAGGAGAAAACGAAGAAACGGCTTAGACAGGTGGTAAGGGAATCGGTCGAAGAATTGGAAGGCGGTGAAAAAGAAGACAAAAAAGCGGAGCCCGAAACGACGACCGAACCCAAAAAGAGGGTAAGGTTTGGCAGCAAGGGCAGGCTCCTGCTCCAACTTTCCAACGAAGTAGGCTTGATCGTTGCGGGCATTGCCGGGTCGCTCACCGATCAGGAATTCGACCTGCAAACGGTTGGTGACTCGGTATTCAATTCAGCGGAATATCAACGAATAAGGAAAGAACTCGAAGAACATCCGGATATGGGTGTCAATCCGTCCCAGCTGGACAAAATGCTGATGGACAAGCTCGAGGTCTTCCAGTCCTAACCGGCGATCAACCGTACCAGCGGGCCGACGTCCAGCTTGGCCGCCATCTCCGCAGGCAGCCCGTACCGGTGTTGCAGGTATGCAGGATCGTTATAGACGAGCCATACGCCAACCCCCGCTTCCTCCCACGCCAGCAGCTTCAGCGGCAGGTCGAGCGCCGACAACGGAAACGCCTTCATCACCGGCGTGCCGGCCATCGGATTACCGAACACCAGTAGCTCCGTCGGCGGCATATCCAGACCGACGCGAACGGCAGCCGCCTGCTGGTCGATCCGCGCAAAGGTCAGGATGCCCTTGGAACGCAGCAGCGCCTCGAATTTGTCAATCGAGTCACGTACGGAATACGGGCTTTTGAGCCGCAGTACGCCGAAGTCGTTGGGGGTCATAAAAGGGGAGTTTGACGCAAGTTACCTATATTCGCCCTGAATCACCATACATGGAACGTATTGCTTTATTCCCCGGGACCTTCGATCCTGTCACCCTGGGTCACCTGGACATCATCCATCGGGCCCTGCCGCTTTTTGACCGGCTCTACATCGGGATCGGGACCAATATCAGCAAGGTCCCCATGTTTACCAACGAGCAGCGTCTCCAATGGTTCAAGGAGATATTCAAGGACGAGCCCCGCATCCAGACCGTAGTCTATGATGGATTGACGGTAGAATGCTGCAAAAGGGTAGGGGCCACCCACATCGTCCGCGGCATCCGCTATGTCAACGACTTCGAATACGAGAAGGCCATCGCCGACATGAACCGCAGCCTCGAAGGACACATCGATACCGTTTTCCTGACCTGTCTGCCGGAATTCACCTCCGTGGCATCCACCCTCGTCCGCGACGTGCTGCGCAACGGCGGCGATGTAACGAAATTCCTACCTTCCGCGGTCGTCAAGTCCCTCGCAACGGCCGCCCTCTCGTCCGCTGCCGCGTCTTCCGCCACCGCCTCTCCCGCTGCCGCGAAAACGGCGACCCAATCGTAAGCCCATGCCTCGTATCTGGTTCGACCCCGCCGTCACCCTCTCCGACATCCAGCGCATGAACGCCCGCACCATGGCCGAACACCTGGGCATCGTATATACCGCGATCGGCGACAACAGCCTCAGCGCCACGATGCCCGTCGACGACCGCACCCGCCAGCCCGCCGGTCTCCTCCACGGCGGCGCTTCCTGCGTCCTGGCCGAGACCCTCGGGAGCATCGCTTCCTACCTGGTGATCGACCCCGCCCACCTGCAGCCGGTCGGTCTGGAAATCAATGCCAACCACATCCGTGGCGTACGCGAAGGCCTGGTGGCCGGCACCGCGACCGCCCTCCACCTCGGCAAAACCACCCACGTTTGGGACATCCGCATCGCAGACGAACGCGGCAGCCTCGTGTGCATCAGCCGGCTGACCGTCGCGCTTATCAAAGTGAGACAAGCCTGACCGCCCCCGCGCCGCTGCGCACGCCCGGCCTCGCGGTCCCGCGGTACACCCGGGCCCCGGGGCGGTAGCGTATTTTTCCCGTTTTTTTTGAAACGATCGTGTGGTATCTTGACGATCCTCTTCAAGAACCGCAAACTATGGTAACCATCCTGCTAATCGTAGCCGCCGTCCTACTGCTGATCATCGTCATAGCGGTGGTCGCCCTCCGCAAAACGATCGAGAACCGTAAAACGATCGAGAACCACCGCTAGGCTTTCAGCACATCCCTTACGGATGGAAACGCCTCCGGCAAATACGCCCCCAGGTCCGCCGGCGCCACCCACTTGATCTCCACGATATCCTCCGAGGTCTGCGGTACCAGCGTTGCCGAAGCGGGCGCCTGCATGCGGTACCAGTATGACTCCTTTAAAACGGAGTGCCCATAGTCATTATAATGGTGATAGGTCGTCAGCAAAAAATCGCCTAACGTGGCGGCCAACCCGGTCTCTTCGAGGACCTCGCGCACCGCGCACTGTTCGATGGTTTCCCCCGGGTCGAGCTTGCCCTTTGGCAGGTCCCATTTACCGCGGCGAAAAATCAGGAGATACGCCCCGTTCTCGTTTTCGATGCGGCCGCCGCCGGCCTTTACGATCGTAAAGTGCTTCCAGAACGCCTTTTTCAACGCCGCGAGGTTACCCTGCCACAGCAATATACCCGCATGAAAATCGGGTTTGGCGATTTCGTGGAGGAGCGACTTGATCGCCGGCCCCGACACCTCATCGACAAAGATGGTATCGGGATGGTGGAGGTATTCGTCGAGCGACGCTTCGATGGCGTCGCAGAGAAAAACGGGTTTTTCCCCGAAATAGACTTTTATATACATATTTTTGCACCGTATGACGAACCAAAAGGCTGTGGCCGAACGGCTTTTGCAAATTAATGCCATTAGGCTGAATCCCGAAAATCCCTTTACCTGGACGAGTGGCTGGAAAAGCCCGATCTACTGCGATAACCGCAAAGCCCTGGGCTTCCCCCCGGTCCGCGAGTTTATCAAAAGCGAGTTCTGCAACCTGATTTTCACCCAGCTGGAAGAGACCGACGTCCTGGCCGGGGTGGCCACCGCGGGTATCCCCTGGGGAGCCATGGCCGCCGACCAGCTCAAGCTCCCCTACGTCTACGTCCGCTCCAAACCCAAGGAGCACGGCCTGGGCAACCAGATCGAGGGACACTTCGAACCCGGCCAGAAAACCGTGGTGGTCGAGGACCTTTTTTCCACCGGAAAAAGCAGTCTCGAAGCCGCCGCCGTCCTTCGCGCCGCCGGAGCCGAAGTCATCGGTGCCGTAGGGATCTTCGACTACGGCTTCGCCGCCTGCGCCGAAGGCTTCGCCGCCGCCGGAATCCCCTATTTCGCCTTGAGCAACTACGCGACCCTCATCGACCTGGCCGTCGAAAAGGGGCTCGTCACCCCTGCCCGGCAATCGCTCCTCATGGAGTGGCGCCAGAGCCCCTCGACCTGGGGACGCTAATATTCCGTACCTTTAGCGTAAACGACCCTACATGTACAGGCATATCCTTTTCTCATTAGCCGCGCTGATAGTCGCGACTGGCGTCTTCGCCCAAACGAGCGACAAAAAGACCGCCATCCTCAAGACCCCTACGGTCCAGTGTGAAAAGTGCAAAAAGCGCATCGAAGACTATATGAGCCACGAGGACGGCGTCATCAAGTGTACCGTGGACTTCAGGAAAAAAACGACGACGGTCACCTACGCCTCCAACCTCACCAATATCGAAAACATCAAGACCGCCATCGCCAACGTAGGTTATGACGCCGATGACGTCACCGCCAACCCCGATTCCTACAAGGCGCTCCCCACCTGCTGCAAGAAGCCCGAAGACGGCGGTGGACCTCCCAAGAAGCAATAGCGCCCGCACGGCGCGCGTGACCGCTCCAAAACGCTTCGCGCTCCTGGCGCGCCGCTAGAACAACTTCAGATTGAGGTTTTGCTGCCCCTCGTAATGCACCGGAAACGTCTTCACGATCCCGGCCTTGGACCCGCGGACTATCCCATCCACCTTGACATCCACCGTCCGGTTCAGGTACGTCTGCAACCCGCTGGCGATCAGCCTTTGCAAATCAAGCGTGATCGGCAGCGTGATCGTGAATTCCGAGTTCGCGCTCACGTGTATGGACGTGTCGAGGTTTGCGTGCCCCAGCCAAAGCGTGTCAAGGTGCACGTCCACCGATCCCCCGCGGAAGTCGAAACCCATCCCGTTAGGGTTATAGTAAATCACGTCCGCCGTCACCTGCGGGTGACTGAAATCGAAATGGGCGATCCGGAGGTTATCGATCCTGCGGAACTCGAGCGGTTTATAGGAACGGCAGCCAGCCAGTAGTAATACGCCAGCCACGAATAATCCAAGTTTAGCCATGCCCAAAAGTAGCCCAAAGGATGTTTGTATCTTATAAATTTGTATTTTTAATATATAACCCTTATCCTCTTTGGTCCCACAGGCATCTGATGAATCCATTATCTCCGGTATACTCGCCGGTGACATCGACCACGTCGTCAGGCCCCTCTATCGTCAGTATGCCGGAGCCGTGGCCGCTCACGTCATCAACCACGGCGGTTCCCAACAAGACGCGGACGACGTTTTCCAGGAAACCATCGTAGCCTTTATCGACCTCGTCCAAAAGGGCAGGTTCCGCGGGGAGGCGCAGGTCAAAACCCTGCTCGTCGGCATCGGCCGCAACATCTGGCTCAACGAGATCAAAAAGAAAAAAAGCCTCGACCACCGCGGCGAAATATTCGAAAAAGGGAAGGGTCTCGAAGAAGCGGACGGCAGCGACATACTCCAGCAGCGGGCACTCCATCAACGCTTCCGTCACCTGATCGCGCAACTCGGGGACCCCTGCCGGACCATCCTCACCTTATTTTACTACGACAACAAGTCCTTTAGGGAAATCGTCTCCGAAACCGGCTACGAGAACGAGCAGGTCGTCCGGAACAGGAAATACAAGTGTATGAAAGACCTGGCCGATCTCATCCAAAATGATCCGGAAGCCATGGAGCAGGTGAGACTTATGTATATTTGAAAAAAATATATAAAAAACCGGTTACGAAAGGCGCCCCTGCTTTTACTCAGTTATGTAAGCAGTTCTTTGAAAAGCGGGAAAAAGCCAGGTACGAAATGCCAATATCCATTATGTAAAGACCCGTTTTCCGTACCCTATCCGTCCTGATGAATCTCATCTATTATTCCAAGATCCAATACTTACCGAGAGACCTCAAAGTCAAAGTGCCCTGTAAAGACTCATTCCTTCATTATCCAAGTATCCAATATCCATGTAACCGTACACTTTAACTTTGACTATTATTGCTACAACGACGATACATCCGCCTGGCTTTTTCCCGCTTTTCCGGAGCTGCGGCCCAACTCCCTTCGACAATATCCGCATCAAATCATGACACCCGAAACATTTCAACACTTAGTCGATAGCCTCGATGGCCAAACGCCTCCTCCCGAGGCGCCGGATGCCGAGACCGCCCGTCAGCAGCGTGTGTTGAACTACGCGGTCGACGCCATCCGGCATGACGGCCTCCACCGGCAGGTCGCCCTGGCGCTCAACGCCGCCCGCGCCGAAGCCCCCGGCGCCGCCCGCGACACCGCTGGCACCGCCCCCGCCGCGCGCGTCATTCCCTTCTACAGCAAACCCCTTAGCATAGCCGCGGCCGTTGCTATCCTCATTTGCCTGGCCACCGCCGGCAAATTTATCCTTACAAGCCCCAAAGACATATACGATCGATACTATTCCTCTTACGACATCCCAACCGAACGGGGTGGGGAAGACCTCGATCCCCTGGAGCAGGCCTATCAGGCCCGCAACTGGTCGATGACCGACCACCTGCTCACCGGCGACGCGTCGCCCCGCGACCGCTTCCTGGCCGGAATGGCCTTTATGGAGCAGGGTCAATACGCCCAGGCGATCGGTTTGTTCAAACCCCTTACCCAGGGAACGCTCTACAAAGACGAGTCGGAATATTACCTCGCAATGGCGTACCTGGCCAGTCACCAATCGGCCCCGGCGCTCGGGCTGATCAACCGGATCAAGTCGGACCCGGACCACCTCTTCCATCGTCAGGTCATGCAGATGAGCGGGCTCGACCTGCTGATCTTGCGCGCCAAATAAGCACGGCCGCCGCGCCCCCACCCAGGAGCGCCGCGATGCCGAAGAGCGCGATCCATTCCGGGCCGCTGCGTCTCACCGGCGCCGATACGATCGCCTCGGTATCCCCCACCAGCACCAGGTGCGCCCAGTAATTCGGACTGATGTAAAGCGCGTTACTGTGGATATAGTCGAGCTTGGCCTGGCGGAGAGCCTCGGTTTTGCTCAAGCCCTTTTCAAGGTATACATGGAATTGCCGAAGGATGGCGGAAGTAGCGCGGTCATCGGCCTTCCAAAGGCTGTTCACCGTGCTCGCGCAACCCGCGTACATAAACGCGCGGGAGAGACTCATCATCCCTTCGCTTCCCTCGATCTGTCCGTTCCCGCTTTCGCACGCGCTCAGGATCACCAGTTCCGTGGAATCCATGTTGAGGCTGTAGATTTCCGGGAGGAAAAGACAGTCGTCGGACGGCCCCGCCTGGCGCGGGTAAAAACAGATCGCCGAGTCCATGGACGCGTGCGTCGCCAGGTGGACCACCGGGTACCGGTTCACCGTCGCCAGGAAACGCGCCTTGGTGGCCGCGACATCCACGAAACATTCCCCCGGGAGCCCCGCCGTCTCCGGACCCGAGCCCGCCAGACGGCAAAGCTGCCGGTACGCCGGCGTCTGTACCAACCGTCCCTGTTCCGCAAAAGGCGCAAAGGCCAGGACCGAATACCGTTCGCCCAATTCCCGTCGCCGCCGGAACGGTCGCGACAGGAACTTCGCCGACAACTGGTAGCTGATCGTTACGCTGTCGATCAGGAAGCGACCCCCATCGGACAGCGGCAACGCGTCAAAGGGTAACCTGCAAAAAAAATCGTCCGGGAGCACCGTCCATTCGTCCTTACCCGGCAGCTCTTCGAGCAGGGGCGCCGTCAGCCGGCGGTAGAGCGCCGATTCCAGCGCCTTGTCCCCAAACCGTTCCCCCGCGCTAGTGTTCCCCAGCATGTCTACATACTGCTCCACCGATCGTCGTAGCCACGCCAGCGAGTCGATGAACAGGCAATGAAAACCATTGCTCGTCACCAGGAATGCGTGCAGCCCTTCCCGTGACACAAAAAGGCTCACGATCGCCTGTCGCCCGCTCAGACCCGCCTGGAGCTCTTTTACCGTGGGACACGCATCCTCGAATTTGAGGTTATAATAGGCGCTGTTCTGCTCCATCGTCCGCTGGAGTGACGCTAGCTCGATTTCGTAGTCCGCTTTTTGGGTCGCCGTCACGCCATCGTTCTTGAGGTCCAGGCGAGCGATGTCATGCTTGACCTCCATTTCCTTGCGGACCAATCCCGGGTCTATCCCCGGCAGGTGGTTCAGCGACAGTTCCTCCCAGCGCGCCGAGACGATCGAGGCCTTGCTTTTCTCCGCCATCTGGAACGCCATCTCCCCGTACGGGCCGCCCGGGTGCAACCGGTCCAGCTCCAGACAGGCCAGGACCGCGTCTTCGTAAAGGCCCTGGTTGTTGCGCTTGAGGAACAGCTTGGCGTCGTCCGTGGCGTATGTTTTTTCGATATACCGGAAGAGCAGGATCGCGCTGTTGTACGCCCCCAGCGCTTCTTCGAGGTATTCCCCCTTCCCGGACTGGCTGTAGAGCCCCTCCAGGATGCCGGCTTTATAATACAGCGCGTCGAACAGCCGGTAAGACGCAAACGCCCCGGTAAACGACTCCGGGTTAGCGTGTACGTCCGGGTCGCGGAACGTCCGGCTAAACGTGATGATCGCCTGCTGCAGGTACCCGAGCGCGTCGAGGTGCTGCCGCCGCGCCATCAACACCTGCGCCCGGTACAGCGCGTTGATCCCCCCATCCACCCTCGACAGCCGCCCTCCCTCGATCCCCCGGTCCAGGTATACGATCGCCGAGTCCTCGTCACCCTTCAAAAAACACGCGTTCCCCATTTCATTGAGGACCCCGGGCACGTCCCTGGGGTTTACCTTCCGGTAAAACGCGAGCGCCTGTGCATAGTCGCCCAGCCCCTTATAGCACTGCCCGATATTCAGACACACCTGCCCGGCCTTGGCGTTCAGCGCCCCATACATTTTCAGCGCGCCCTTATAGTCCTTCAGCCTATACAAACAGCTGGCGATATTGTTCTGGAAATTGAGGATCGACACCTTGTCCCCCGGGGTCTCCGACTGGACGACGTCCAGCGCCCGGGTGAAATAGTCTTTTCCCTGGAGGTAGTTCCCTCCCTCATAATTGAGCGCCCCGAGGGCATTGTACAATCGATCACGTTCAGGTAGCTCCCGCCGGTTGCCGCCAGCGTCGCCGCTCGCTCCGCCGTTGCCGCTCCCGCCGCCCAGGTCCTCCTCCGCCGCCTTTAACACGGCCTCCGCCCTCCCAAGCACGGTTTCCGCCGAATCGAAGTTATCCAGCCGGTAATAGTCCGTCCCGACATACACCAACGCCCGGAACCGCAGCGTATCCCCCCAGTCCGGGTGCCGCGACACCAGCCACAGCACATTCCGGTAGACATTCAACGCCTCCGCATAGTTCCCCCGGATGTCCAGGAGGATGCCTTTATTGAGACACGCCTGTCCCACGAGCGCGTCCGGCCCGCCCTCCCGGATGACCTCGTCAAACAACACCAGCGCCATCGAATCCGATGCCACGGTAGGGTGAGTAGAAGAAAAATAGGAATTTGCCCTCGAATACAGGGCGTGCACGTCCGCCGGATAGGGGTCAGGCGCTCCCAACCCCCTCACCAGGAGGAGCCAGGATAGGATATGGATGCAAAGCGCCTTGAGCGGCATAATATCGTAGAGAGCCCCCCGCCGGCGGTCTCGTCAGTTGTCAGTGCCCCTTGTTCAAAATCACGATTTGCGGCAAACGATGCCGCGCCGGCGCCGGCGTCGGCGCCCTGTTCCCTTTCCGCGCCGTCCGGATGGCATTCACCAATGCCACCCCGTAATCGCCTTTGGCGACCGGCGCTCCGCCGTCCTTACGCGCGGATGTATCCCCGTAAAAAAATGGAACATTCACATGAACCGGCATCGACCGCCCCCAAAGGGGACCCACGAGGGCCAAAGCCAGAATGACAAATACGTGCTTATTCATCGAGTACGGAATTGTGTCAAAGATACACTTGTTGCTACTGACGAATGGCGACATTTTGTAAAACAAATGTTACAGCACCACAGGGTATAAAAGCGCATGTATGGTCATATACAACCTCGCGTCCCGCCAACCAAATGTCTTATTTTTAGGTTCCGGCCCCCTTTTTGCATTGATATAAAAGCTAACGCCCATGTTCACACCAACATTCACCAAAGAGGGTCTTCCCGATCACATCCTGGTCACCCAGCTCAAAAACGGAGACCAGGAGGCCTTTAGGGCCCTGATCACAAAACACCAGGACTTTTCCAACACCCACTCCTACAAGCTCACCCGCGACCGCAAACGCGCCCTCATCCTCTCCTCGATGGCCCTGGAGCACCTTTGGCGTTCCCGCAACGCGATCCCCGACTTCTACATGGCCGTCGCCGCCCCCCCCTTCTGGCTCTATATCGCCAAGGTCATCCACGCCTATTTCGACGCCCTCCGCGACGAAGACTACGAAAGACCCATCTACATCTCCAGCAACTAAACCCCGCCCTCACGTGCCCCCCGGAGCTCACCGACCAGCGTGACGCTCCATGCCAACGTGTCGCTATCCATCAAATACAACCCGCCGTCAAAGGGTAGGGTAGCCATAGGCACAAATACCAACACTCCCGGAAGCCAACTTGGACAAGATGTATATCATTCCCTCACATTCCTTTCGTACCTTTACTAAAATCCTTGGTATTCCAAGCCCTACCTAAAATTTTACTTTAGATAAAAACTTGCTATCCTAATTAGCGAAAT
>NZ_DATJIY010000152.1:0-39814 GCF_035492835.1 Dinghuibacter sp. | reverse complement strand
AAAAAATTAGAAAGTGGCTCCTTATTATATTGTGGATTGTAAGTGCTTGCAGCGACACTTCTAACGTCTATTAGACAATTTATTGAAAACCCTTTTAATAATTCAAGGAAGTAATCAAGTTGATGGGTTGAGTGCCCAATTGTATAGATTGTGGGGGTTTTCATTTTTTTCTTACAATTTACGAATTGAAGTAAAAAAGATATTGCAATCTTATTTACGTTTGAACCATTTAATAGAGCAAAACTACTAAAATATTTAGCGATAAAACAGAGGGCGTTAAATCGTTGATAAACAGTGTCAAGTATTTATATTTGGCACCACGGCATGCAAGAGGTCACCGGTTCGACTCCGGTATTCTCCACTTATTTATTAGGCACTTATGTATACGCATAAGTGCCTTTTTTATTCGCTTGATTCCTAGTTGTCTCAACTAAAGAAAAGAAGGCCGATCACACCCAGTAAAAGCGTCGCAATCGCGACCACGATGGTTATTCGCCAGGCGATTGGCCAAACCGGTTCTTGCATACCGATTCCTTTAAACAAGCCATCGGGCTTTTCCCTGGTTTTGACTGAAAGGGGCGCGTCTTCGTCGTAATGCTCGAAATGTTCCACCAGCCCTTCATCTTCGAACATATAGTCGTACCACCCCTGATTCTCCGGGGAGGCGACAAGCCATTGCTCCAGTTCTTTCTTTTCGTTAAGGGATAATATTTCTTTACGGGCCCTGGCCACGAGCGTGGCCAGCCGTCGAATCTTCATATCATTTGGAGGCATAGGAATATCGCGTTTGGTCATCTTTATAAAACGACGCGAAATTTCCTTCGGGTGAAAGATTGCAAAAAAATATGGATCTGAGCTTGTCCAATCCGATTCTGCGCTGGCTCTTAACGGAATTTAAGGTGATACCCAGAGTTTTGGCGGCCTCCCTATAAGGCAAGCCATTTATGTAAATGAGCTGGAAAACCTTTTTACATTGCTCTGGCAGCCGTTCCAACGCCATTTGAATCTCGAAAGACTTATCGTCCTGCGTCGGCGCCGCTAAACCGGGTTCCTGGGCGAGCTGACGCTGGAACCTGGTTTCCCGGAGTGCCCTGTTACGCCTCGTCTTTATGCAGTCAAAGCAATTATTTTTTACCGCGATGTACAAAAATGAACGGGCAGCCGGCAGGCTTTGGAACCTGTCCCGCGTTTTGTACAGTGTGCCAAAGGCGTTCATCGCAACGTCTTCTGCCTCCGCCTTGCTCTGGATGAAGCGCCTGGCGAAGTTATATAGCCGTTCGAAATAGGCTCTGAACAGCCATTCAAAAGCATGGTTGACGGCGCTCCGGTCCCCGTGTACGTCGTGTATAAATTCCGACTCCCTATATTCGGGCTGCATGATATTGTACTATTCGGCAACCCGTAATGTACATATAATAAACTAAATTATATTGCAAAATAAATGCAAATTGTATCATAATTTGGTCAGCTATCGCCTAGGCACGCATCCATAATAATCCAATAACGCCAATACATACGCTCCCGATCCGTAACCCACCATTGGAACCGCTCCATTGAAGTAACAGTTGTCCAGCATATACATCTCCGGTATCGAATTGTAATTGGCTTTGGACAGTGCAGTGACCTTGTCGATCAGTCCCTTGGCCAGGCTCCTGCTGCCCAGGTGGTTTTGGGCCACTGCGACACGCAAATCCGCGAACGGCCATTCCTGATTCTCGTAACTGTCATCGCTGAAGACGCGTATATAGCCGATGCCGTCCTTCACTTTCATCAATGGGTCATATTCCCGCATGTGTGACTCGAAGAGCTTTTTGTCCGTAATAAGCCCGTTTGCAAACAATTCGAACGTTCCCGCGTCATGAAAATAGTGGGCGGTCGGTGACTGGTCATCGGCATCTCCTTTTATGACACGATTTTCATACACCATATGGCTCATGATACCGGCATACAGGCGTTCCGATGCGGTTGAATATTTTTTCCATTCATACCCGTATCGCTTTTGCATTGCGGAGAATCGCTTTAATCCTTCTGCGCAGACGCCGGAGGTGAACGTATATCTCCTTCCCGGCAAAGGGTGTTCCCATGGACCTGAATCACTGCGTATCAACCCGTCACCGTCGATATTGTGAATGATCGCATCGGCGACCTTTTCGGACAGTACTTTCTCCCATTGCCTATAGAAGGCACCGTCATTGCTGCTTTTCATGTATTCATCCAGCGCGGTAAGAAAGAGACCGAAATCGTCAATCTCGATGGTAGGCCCTTCCGAAGCATCGCAGTCTTCCTTGCTGTTGCCATAATAGCGTGTCGCCGATATTCGATAGTCCACGCCAATGCCATAGTCTCTCCCGTTCCTAAAAACATTATTTTTAAACCGGCCCACGGGTCGGGCGTTCAGCATAAATTCCAGCCCTCTCCGAGCCTCATCGTTCATGCCCAGTTTCGCCATCGCGGCAATGGCGAATGAACCGTCCCGGACCCATGTCATACTCCATTCCCCGGGACGCAACGACGCTACTATCTGCCCGCGGGCGCATGGGAGAATTTCCTGCTCCGGCACCTGGGACATTTTCAAGATGGTTACGGATTGTTGCAATAAAGCCTTCTCGTCAGCCGTCGCTTTTCCGGGAATTTTGCATCCTTTAAACACGGAATGCATGAATTGTATCTCTTCGGAAAGCAATGATGTGTTTTTCCCCGCCAAGCGGGTCTTCGCCTTTCGACAAATTGCCGCATCCTTATGCAGGGAGTCGGTAAAGCCAAACAGGAAGTATTTTTCGGCGACGCCATTCCTGATTTTAGCGTAGTCGCTTGTTTGTATTTCCCCTTTTCCCCGGTCGTACCCGAAGGCGATACTTTTCACCGCTTCGGGCGGCCCTTTTACTACGGCGTATAAGATGCTTTCGTGGGTAGTGAAGGGGGCGAAATAATAAACGGATAAATCCCGGTACTTCACTTCGATGACGTGCGTATTGTCCAGGTAATGCGCCGAAAGCGGCCGCATTGGTTTTTTGAAGGATATGTTGAATGCGACGGGCGATACGAATTTCGCGGAATCGTAATAGGCGAAAATATGGGGATACAACGTTTCCACCCTGTCTGTTTCGGTATTGTACACCGCTGAAATGAGCCCGTTGGACGTGGTTAATTGGAAATAGGATCGCCTGGTTGCGGCCAATTCCTTTTTTTCCTTCTCGTAAGTGTCTTTTGTCATCAGGGCAAGCCGTCCTTTGTAGATGCCGCCGATAGCCGTCGCGTTAAACATGCGCACGGCCAGCGTATTATTTTCCTTTACGATACCCGCAGGGATGGTATATATCCTTTGCCGATCCCATGCGGTTTCTACCTTGGGGTAGATTTTTCCGCTGGCGCCTACCAAATCCCCATTTACAAAGGTCTCGTCTGCGGCATCGATAGTTCCGGCAAATAAAACCATTTCCTTCCCTATCATTTGCCGGGGTACGTTAAACTTCACCCTGTACCAGCAAAGGCCTTCCCACCCTTTGTTTGATGATGGGACAAGGCGCAACTCCCATTTGCCGTCATCGAATGCTTCACTTTTGTATGCGGTGTCGTCTCCTTTGATAAATCGCCATTTCGTGTCGAAATGAATGACCTGGGCGAAGGAGCCGGTGGTGAAAAGAGCGAAGACCAGTATCAGGTGGCTTTTCATGGCGAAGCGCTTGGACTATTGGGGTGAATCTTGTAACATGCTATTCAGGAATGCACTCAGGCTCTGCTTCTTCCCGATATTGAATTTTCTCCTGATCCGATACCGGCTCATTTCTACGCCGCGGACGGATATGTTCATGATCTTGGCGATTTCCTTTGTGGAGAGGTTCAGCCGGAGATAGGTGCAAAGTTTCAGATCGCTCCTGCTCAGACTGGGGAACCGTGCGTTTAATTTTTTCAGGAAATCGTCGCTGATCTGGTCGAAGTACGCGGCGAACTGGTCCCAGTTTTCATTGTTCTTTTCGATGCTGTTCAGCAGTTGCAGCGCCGTCCTCACTTCATCCCGATCGTCTGTCCTTTGGTACAGCTTGTTTATCTCGTTTTTTACCCTGGCAAAGGCGTCCTCTTGTTCCAGCAAATGCATATTGGCGTCGGCCAATTCCTTTTTTTTCAGGAATATTTCGTTTTCAAGCTGTTTGTTTTGGAGCCGGATGAGCTCTTTTTCCACGTTTTCCATCTCGAGCTTGTGGAGGGTAACGATCTGCCGCTGTTTGGCTTCATACTTGCGTTTCTGGCTGAGCAACCGGTGCTCGTGCCACTTTTTCAGGGCATACCCCGCCGACAACAGCAAAATACCGTATAAAATATAGGCCCATATCGTTTTATAAAAGGGAGGATCGATCACAAAGGTGTACCTAACGGACTCCGACGTGTTTCCGAGGTTGTCGTGCGCCTTTACTTCAAACGTATATTCTCCATCGGGGAGATTGGTATAGTCTTTTTCCGACTTTGCCGTCCACAGGCTCCAATCCGCATCATAGCCCTCCAATTTATAGCTGTACTCGATGGTTTGCCGGTAGCCGTAGCCGGGAGAGCTGAATTCAAAGTGATATGCGTTACGGTGCGAGGGAAGGTGAGGCGTCTCGCTTTGGTCGTATCCATCGAACAGGGTACTGTCGGGTCTTCCGTAAGCCCTTACGGTGCTTAGTAAGAGGGCAATCGTCGATGTATCCTTGATATACTCGGCATAATTCAAATGGATGATGCCCTTTTCGGAGGCTATGAAGATATTCTGTGGGTTATAAGGATAGATACTTTCGAACCCTGAAAGGATCTGTCCCGTTAGTTCGGGGAACCATGTAACGACCGGGGCCTGGCTCCCGGCATTGGAGGTCTCGTGCACCACCCCTATTTTTTTGCCGCTGCAAAACCAGATGTTCCCCTCCTGGTCTTCATTCAGGTACCGGATATCCATTGTACCAAACAGGGGGTAGAACAACGGGGAAGGCACAAACTTACCCCGCGATGGATTAAATTCATACACCCCCTTTACTGTAGCAAAGACAATCCTGTTCTTTATCCTGAAGACAAAGTCGTTTAATGGGGAGGGAAGGCCGTCCTTATCCGTGTACAACCGGCAATTGTACGTCCGCTTATCGCGGGATAATTGCAGCCGGTAGATGCCCTGGTAAGGGTTCGACGTCCAGACCGTACTGTCGTTGTCGATGGCGAGGAACCGGAAAGAGACATTGCATCCCGCGGGGTATCCCAGGTCCGTAAACTTGTCCTGACCATATTCCAATAGTTTGATACCGGTATAGGTCCCTGCCAGCAGGTACCTGGAGGGAAGCACCGGGCTCATCGGCAAAAACAGCCAGGAGGCATCCTGGCTCACCAGCTCCGCCCCATCCTTACCGATGTCAAAGATGCCCGGATCGTGCCCCAGGAGGAGGTGCTGATTCACTTCATCAAGTCGCCACGATAAACCCCTGCTGTTGGGAACCAGGTCGAATTTCCCCCTTTCTACACCCAGGTCTCCGCTGCCCGACGGGACAGGCACGCTATAGACCCCGTCAGACGTGGCTATATACAGCTTCCCCCGGAATATCCTGGTGGAATAACCGTATAATTCGTAGTCCCGGTTGGGCCTGATATACCGGATAGCCTTGCTGTACGCCACCATACTGATCCCATTGTCGAGCCCGACCCAGATATTCTTGTCCTTGTCCAGGAAAAGGCAATTAATATGGTCGCTTTGTAAACCTTCCTTGCTCGAAACTACCTGCGCAATACGACCACTCATATCTACAAGGACGCAACCTTCTGAGGTCGTAGCCAATACCAGCGTTTGGTCGTCAAGCCTTGCGGAGCCGGATATCCATGTCGTGAGGGATTTGAGGCCTCCCAAAGTATTCAGGAGGGTGTCGTTCCTTAATAGATAGACACCTCGTTGAAGCGTTGTGACGAGGAAGCTGTCCCCTTTTATGGGGGTGATGCCCGCCATATTCTCTTGGCCTAACAGTTTCCGGTTATTCAAAGGGATCCATTGGTTCCCCTGGTAATAAAACAGGCCATCCCGCTTGTCCTGCGCGATCAACCGATGTCCCGCCAGGCACATCTTCTGCCATTCCGTTTGGGGCGGGTACACCAGGAATGCATTGTTCCGGAGCTCAAAGATACCGTTGGTCGCCCGGAAAAATACGGATTCCCCCAGGATATACACCTCCCATATATCGGCAAAAAGTCTTTGGCCGGCGGGTAGCAGACCTACCAACGAATTATAGCGAAGGGCGCCCGTGCTGTCCGGCTGAAAATATCCCAGTTCTCCCTGTCCTCCCACATAAATGCGGTCGTCGACCAGGGTTATGGAGCGGACGATAGTCCCATTAGGGAGGGGATAAATCTTCCAATAGGTGCCATCGAAAGACATAAGCCCCTCATTGTTTGCGAAATACATCATTCCGCGCCGATCCTGGGCCATGTCCCAGGTTTGGGCTCCCCCATGGAAGTCAAGCTTATTATAGTTAATCACCAGTGGAAGCCCGACCGTATTCTGGCCTTCCGTCTGTCCAATTAAAGTGAACAAAAAGACAGCAAGCAGCAATCGCTTCATTGACTAAAATTAATACGTGGTAGCGTTTTTTGTATCACTGTAGTAGAATTGTCGTAGCGAAAAAAGCAGTTGCAAACGTTTGCATTGGTATAGGTGTCGTAGCAATGTTGAATCGAATTATTAACAGTCAACCTTTTTTGCCTATATTTTTATCCGCTGCGCGAAAACGCGTTTTTCAACCTGAAAATATATCACCAAAACAACGATTGTTTATGGAAAAGCTACGATTGCTGCTTGACGTTTATGGAAACAGATTCATTTTTTTACTAATACTCCTTTGCGCGGGTATTGGTACTTATGCCACGGCGCTTCCACCCACTGTCGTCAAAGGAAGGATCACGGACACCGCGGGTAACGCGTTGGCCGGCGCCACCATCCTTGTGAAAGGAACCCGAACGGGCACCTCCACCAACGAAAATGGAGAATTTTCGATACAGACCCCCAAAGCCGCCGGCGTCCTGGTCATTTCTTATACCGGGTTTACCAGCCGGGAAGTCAGCTTCTCGGGAGACGCCACTTTAGACATAAGGCTCTCCGCGGCGGACAACAGGCAGTCGGACATAGTGGTCGTGGGGTACGGTACCCAGAAAAAGGGTGACCTGACCGCCCCTATCACCTCGGTGAATATGGACGACGTGGACAAACGCACTACCGCTACCCCCATGGACGCCCTACAGGGCAGTGTCCCCGGTGTCCAGGTGATCAGCAATGGTTCTCCCGGGACCTCTCCCGAAGTGCGCATCCGGGGGATCGGCTCCTTTAATAACGAAAACCCGCTGTACGTCGTGGACGGTATGTTCGTAACCGATATCGGTTTTTTGAATTCGGACGACATAGCGGACATCTCCGTCCTGAAAGACGCCTCCGGGGCAGCCATTTATGGCGTCGAAGCGGCCAACGGGGTTGTCTTGATTACCACGAAAAAGGGGCGGCTCAACATGAAAACACGCGTCACGTACAACGGTTATGTGGGCATCCAGGTTCCAACCCACAAGGTGAAGATGGCCAATGGGCAGCAATTCACCAACTACGCCCTCCAATGGCAGGACGCGGCAGATTCCGGCTCCATCAGACAATCCGCCAATCTTTACGGGGGCGCCGGCCTTGCGCCAACGACCAGCACCGACTGGTATAAACAAATATTGCGGAGCAGCGCCCCGATAACCAACCAGGCGATAGACGTGCAGGGAGGGAGCGACAAGATAGCCTATACCCTGGGCGGCAATTACCTCTACCAAGGGGGGATCATGCAATACCAGAACAGCTTCCAGCGGTACAACATCCGGTTTTCGATGGACGTCAGGGCCTTTTCCTGGCTAAAGCTGGGCATTACCACCACGGTCAGCAACTCCGTTACTTTCTATCCCAACAACGCGGCCTGGGAAACCGCCTTTACAGCCTCTCCGCTGTTCCCGGTCTACGACTCCGCCAACAACCCCTCCGCCTTCCCGATAAAATTCGCCAACAGCGCGCTGATCGGGAGAACGGACGCCAACGCGGTGGCCCAGGCACGATACAATTACAACCAATATAAGCAGATACAGGTTTTACCGGGGGTTTATGGTGAACTCTATCTCTGGCACAACAGGATTACACTCCGTTCCCAGCTCAGCGAATATTACACCTCGGGATTGGCGACCAATTATGCCCAGCAGGTGAACCTGGGGCCGGGGTCGACCAATACGACACCGTCCATGCTGACCTCCTCCCAGGACCGCAACACGAATTATATCCTGGATAACCTCGTCACGTACCGGGACGGTCTGGGCCGTCACCACTGGTCGGTACTGCTGGGTCAATCTTCGCGGTCCGATCGCTATCGGGTAACCACCGTGCAGGCCCAAAACGTACCCGCACAACAACAATTCTGGTATGTGACGAACTATACCCGCGACCCCAGTTATTACAGCGACAACGGTACATATAACACCAGTTTGTCGTATTTCACCCGCGGCACCTACGACTTTGACAACAAATATCTCCTCACCGCCACTTTCCGGAAAGACGGCAGCTCGAAATACCAGCAAAAATGGGGCGATTTCCCGTCCCTTGGCGTGGGCTGGGTCATCAGCAAGGAAGACTTCTTGAAAAACGTACCCGGTTTGGATTTCCTGAAACTGCGCGGCAGCTGGGGTAAGTTGGGGAATGACGGCGTGACACCGAATGCCGGGTACGCCATCGTTAATTCGGGCAATGCGTATAGTGGCATATTCGGCAGTACCGGTTCACAAAACGGCCAATACGTTCCCGGTTATCAGGTTAATAACTTCTATTCCAATGTCAGCTGGGAAGTCGTAACGGAATGGGACGGCGGTATCGATTTCGAGTTGCTGAAGCACCGGCTCAAAGGTTCGGCCGATTATTACAACCGGGCCACGAACGGGGCCGCCCTCAACGAAAGCTTCCCCTTTGGCGCGCCGGCCATCTACGGCAACTTTGCGGATATGACCAACAAGGGTTTCGATTTCGCGCTCAGCTGGGGGGACAGGATCGGGAAGCTGGGTTACCTGATTTCGGCAAACGCCTCCACGCTCAAAAACACCGTCACAAAAATCGGCTCGATTTCCAACATCATGGGCGGCGTCTTTGGCTGGGCTGCTGAATATCCCAACATCATACAACCCGGGCTACCCATCAATTCGTTTTATGGCTATAAGACGGCGGGCATCTATCAGACGCAACAGGAGATCGACGCCGATCCGGTCGCCGTGGCCGCCAATAAATCCGTACCGGGGTCGGTGCAACCCGGCTTTTTCAAATACGCCGACCTGAACCACAACGGCGTGAGGGACGCGGGTGACGAAACCAACCTGGGAAGCTATTTGCCAAAGGTTACCTACGGCTTCAACATATCCGTGTCGTATCGCCAGTTTGACTTCAGCGTTGCCGCCCAGGGTGTGGCGGGTAACAAAATTTTGAACCTGAACAGGGGAGAATTCCAAAAAGCGACGTCTTCGATCAACCTGGACCAGAAATTCATGGAGCACCTGTGGACGGGACCCGGGTCGACCAACATGTATCCGTCGGCCTATGCCCTTTCCCAACCGTGGAACAAAGAAGACGGGGGCGGATCCTTTTTCGTGGAAAGCGGCGCCTACCTGCGGATACAAAACATACAGCTCGGCTACAATTTCAAGCTGGGGACAAACAACCCGGTCGGTCTCCGGGTATTTGTAACCGCCGACAGGCCGTTCATATTCACCAAATACTCCGGTTTTACCCCGGAGATCAGCGGGATAGGCTATGATAACCAGGTATATCCCGTGACGGCCTCGTACAGTTTTGGGGTAAAGGCTACTTTTTAATAACGAAAAAAAGCTATTGCTATGCGCACATATAAATCAATCTTATTGCTGGCGAGCCTCCTTTTGGCGAGTTGTTCCAAATTCCTGGATCATCCCGTGGAGAACCTCGCCCCGGAAACCACCATCGACTATACCAACCTGAGCCTGATGTACCAGCCGGTATCCGGCGCGTATAAAGCCGTAACCCGTGGCGGGTTCGCCTTTTGGGTCCCGACATTTATGAAGACCTCGCAAAGCGACGACATCATCCCGGAAACCGGCTACAGCGAGGTCAACACCCTTATCAACAACGGCGTCAGCGGCTCCGCCATTGCCAGTTTCTGGGCCCTGGACAATATGTGGGTCAATTATTACGCCCCCATCATCACGTGTAACGGCGCCCTCGCGGAATTGGCAAAGTTCGGCGCCAACATACCTTCCGGGGACGCAGCCGATCAGCAGCAGCTGCTTCGGTACCAGGCCGAGGTCCGGTGCCTGGCGGCGATCGGGCACTTCTATCTTTGCCGGTCCTGGGGCAACATACCCATCCTGGGGCCATCGAGCATCTACCCGAGCGACCTCGACACCGTGCACATAACCCCTATGGCCAATGTACGGCAGTATATCATGGATGAAGCGAACTTCTGTATAGCCAACCTGGAAGCCGTGGCGCCCAACAAAGCAACGCACGTGGGCGGTCTGACGAAATATACCGCGTTGATGCTAAAAGCCAAAACCGCCCTGGACATTGCCGGGTCCGACAATGGCAGCCCTTATTGGGACACGGTGTTGGATTGCACGAACCAAATCATGAACAGCGGTCAGTTTTCGCTGTACCCCGATTACTACGAACTCTTCAAGATACCCGGTAAGCTGTGCGACGAGTCCATCCTCGAGTTCCAGTACTCGGATTTCGGCAGCACCACCGGAAACATCGTGACCTCCGGGGAAGATGCGACGGGCTCGCAATGGGCCAACCTTTTCCTTTTCCAGGCACCTAATAACAGCTGGGGCGGGCTTATCAACGGTCCCGGATGGCTGGTCCCTTCCGACAACGCGTATAACTTCCTGGTGGCCCGGGGAGACGCCCAGCGGATCAAATTGACCTTTGAGCGTTGTGGCGTAAACGGTAACCCCGGTACATATGCCGTTACGCCCGATGGTGACACCGTTTCCGGGAATGTGGCGGGGGCTAAATACTTTAACGGCAAGGCCTACACCCCGACTTCCGAAAGCAATGGCACCAGCGGCTACTATGGCTCGAACAACAACGTCCGCGTATGGCGCTACGCCGAAACGCTCCTGATGAATGCCGAGGCCCTGATCCGCAAAGGACAAAATGGGGACGCTCCGTTGAATATGGTGCGTGCCCGGGTAGGTCTCGCCCCCCTCACCAACGCGACGCTGCAGCAGCTGATGGACGAACGGCGCGCCGAATTGATATGCGAATGGTGGGGCGAACGGTTTAACGACCTGGTCAGGACGGATCAGGCCGCTACGGTATTTTCCGGCTTTGTAAAGGGCGAAAGCGAATTCTGGCCCATTCCGACGACCGAGATCGCCCTGGATAAAAACCTTCAATAGACATGTATAAAATCGTATCGAGCGTTTGTTTCGTCGCATTAATATCATTCACCAACCCATCTCCTCCAGGGCATCATAAACCCTGGAGGCTGGTTTGGTCAGACGAATTCGATTATACCGGCCTGCCCGACAGCACTAAATGGGGGTACGACGTCTGGCCGCCGGGGCGGGTAAACGACGAAAAACAGGAGTACCTTTATAAAGACACCTCCACCGTCTACGCCAGCCATGGTTTTTTGAGGATAACAGCCAACCAGGTCATAAAAAATGGCGACACCTCCTATCGATCCGCAAGGATAGTCACAAAGGACAAGGGCGCCTGGACATACGGAAAAATGGAAATCCGCGCCAAAGTAGCCAGAGGCAGAGGCCTGTGTTCCGCGGTATGGATGTTCCCCGCCGAACAAAAATATGGCAACTGGCCCCACAGCGGTGAAATCGACATCATGGAGCACATCGGTTGGGGTATGAATAAAGACAGCATTTTTCAAACCGTCCATACCGGTGCCTACAATCACGTCATAGGCAATCAAAGGGGGAAGAGGGTTTTTGTCGAAGACCCACCGGCGGACTTCCACGTCTATACGATCGAGTGGACATCCGAGTACATCGACTACAGCCTCGACGGACAGCACACGTTTCGCGTCAGCAACGACCATAAAACGACCGAGGAATGGCCTTTCAACATACCCTATTTCCTGATCATGAATATCTCCGTGGGAGGGAAATGGGAAGGGGCGAAGGGGATCGATCCCGCCATTTTCCCTGCCACCATGCTGGTCGATTATGTAAGGGTATATCAGTGAAATGTTGCAAAAGATGAAAAACGGGTTGCTGCTCCTGCTCATTTTTCCGCTGGCCGTTCTCCACGCGCAGGAAAAATTGATCTATCATACGATCCGTACCGATACAAAGGGCATGATTATCCCCTGGTATGACCCCGATCCCGGTAAATCATATAACCACATCATCAATCAGGTGTGGAATTTCTGGGATACCATGCGCCGGGACATGAACGGTCTGCCGTATTATATGAATCACCAGGTGTGGAACCCCGATTTCGACGACCCGCGCGGCATCGGAGGGGACCAGTTTGCCATGGCGATGTCCTCCTGGCGTCTGTACTACGCCTATTCCGGTAACGAGCGGGTGAAGGAAAACATGTTCTTCATCGCCGACTACTATCTCACGCATGGATTGTCCGGTTCCGACACCCGCTGGCCATCCATGCCTTTTCCATACAACACCTTGGTCTATTCGGGGGTTTATGATGGGGACATGCGTATCGGCCGCGGTTTTATCCAGCCTGATAAGGCGGGTTCCTTTGCGTTGGAGCTGATCCATTTATATAAGATAAGAGAGAACCCCCAATATCTCGAGGCCGCGATCCGGATAGCCGATGTACTGGCGGCGCATATCCGGGACGGTGACAGCAGCTATTCGCCCCTCCCTTTTAAGGTAAATGTATTCACGGGGCAGCTGGGTATGCTGCGCGACCATGGTCTCGACGGGACATGTATGGACACGGCGGGTTATACCAGCAACTGGGCGCCCGCCCTGCAATTGTTCCTCGACCTCCGGGGCCTTGGACAAGGCGATACCACGGCCTACCGCACAGGCTTCGACAGGCTGCTGTCCTGGATGAGGGCCGTCCCTATGCAATTGAATAAATGGGGCCCTTTTTTTGAAGACGTGGACCAATGGAGCGAGACGCAGATCAACGCCATGACCTTCGCCAGGTTTATCATGGAACACCGGGCCCTGTTCCCGGAATGGAAGCAGGAGGTCCGGGCGATCATCGACAAAGTACACGCCCGTTTCGCCAACAACAACTGGAGAAAATACGGCGTAACGGTCACCAACGAGCAGACGGTCTATCAGGTGCCCGGAGAAAGCCATTCAGCACGCCAGGCGGCCGACGAATTGTTGTATACCAGCTTGTCGGGGGACAGTAGTTTCTTCGACAACGCCGTCCGTGAGCTGAACTGGGCGACCTACATGGTCGATTTCGATGGGAAGAACCGGTTTCCCCAGGACGAGCCATGGCTGACCGATGGCTACGGTGATTATATCCGCCATTTCCTTCGGGCAATGGATGCCACGCCGACCCTGACGGCTCCTGGTGAAGATCATATTATTTCCTCCACTTCGGTGATCCAGCAAGCCGACTACAGGGGACATCTGAAGAAGTACATTTACCTCAATTTCGACGCCGACAGTTCGACGGTTGTGCTTTTTTACAGGACCTTCGATACGACGGGGACCGAAAAGATACGTTTGAGGGCGAAGCCGTCGGCTATCCTGGTCGATGGTCATCGCCTGGTCGAGACCGCCCATGGCGAGGGGTATGACTGGACGCCCTTTAAGGACGGAGGCGGATTACTGGTTGTCCGGAGGGAAAAAGGGAGGAAGGTACTTTTGCTCAAATAGCTTTTTACGCGTAGCCGGCCTCAGTCTAACTTCTTTATCCAGATATCCTTTACCGAAACTTTTGTGATCGACTCGATTTCGATACCAATATAGCCCGTTTTATTGTTTAACGACGAGGGGTCGTCGTCAACCATCACCGACATCAGCTGGCCGTTCAGGATTTGTATAAAGACGCCGCCGCGGGCGATAATCGTATAGTCGTTCCAATCGTTTTTCTTCACGTATTTGGCCAGCTCCATGATATCGCCGATGTTCCCCATCAGGCGTTTGCTGTGTATGCCAAACCCCTCGACAACCTGGCCACGCCATGCCAATATGCGCATCGGATTATTTTCAGAATAGAACTGTCCGGTCCAGTACTGCGCCGACGGCCAGAAGTCGGCTTGCGGGCCGGTCATCATCCAATTCAGATTCACCGGGCCGACGTTGGCGGTGACGTTCGGCGCGATCGGCGCCAGCCATGGCAGACCCGTTTGGCTCCTGTATTGTATGCCGCTGCCGCCATCTCCTTCCACTTTTATTTTCAGCTTCAGGGTAAAATCTTTGGCCTTCATTCCCCGGTAAACCAGGTAACTGTTGCCGCTGGGGTTCTGTTCCGTCGATTCGCCGACGATAGCGCTGTCTTCCACCCGCCAGAATTTGGGATTGCCATCCCATTTGTCGAGCGCTTTGCCGTCGAAGAGGGGGACATATCCCGCATGGTCGTTAAAATCCAGCGGCGCCGGCTGAGTGAATCCGGGAACGTTCGGAACCGGCTTTTGAGCAAATAGCCCTTCGCGGGCGAGTAAAAGAAGGCAAACGGCGAAGTATTTTTTCATCGTGGGTTGTTTTGGATGAAAAAGATAAACGATTTGTACGAACCGGCCATGATTGGACAACCGGTTGCACTGAATTCCCACACTAAAATGCGCTATTTTGAAGGGGTGAATAGTAGACAATGGCTTTTGACGGTAGGCCTGGCGATAGCCACTATACCGCTGCACGCGGCGCCCTTCGATGGCGTCCGCGCCCTCATCGGCCGCCGTGTTCCCTGGCTGGGTCCTCACGTCCGGTTTGTACAGATACCGCCGGACAACGGCATGGACGTAGCGGTGCTGCAGACGGAAGACGGGATGCTTTGGGTAAAGGCCTCCAGCGCCTCCGCGGCCGCGGTCGGCGTCAACCGCTACCTGGAAGACTATTGTCACCGGAGCATGTCTCACCGCGGCGACAACCTGGGGCCTGTCGCCGATTTGCCGGCCATCGGCCGCCCGGTCCGCATCCTGGCCGAAGCCCGGTACCGGTATGCGTTGAATTATTGTACGTGGAACTATACCATGAGTTTTTACCAGTGGGACGACTGGTCCAGGGAACTGGACTGGATGGCGCTGAATGGGGTGAACCTGATGCTCGTCGCCGGGGGTGAAGAGGCTGTCTGGCAACGAGTATTGCGGCGCCTGGGTTGTTCGCAGTCCGATATAAGCGCCTACCTGGCCGGCCCCGCTTTTACCGCGTGGTGGCTGATGGGCAACCTCCAGGGATGGGGAGGGCCCATGCCCCAAACACAGATCGACGGCCGTGAGTCGCTCACGCGCCGGATGCTCGAACGTATGAAGGATCTGGGCATCACACCCGTAATGCCCGGCTTTTACGGCATGATACCCACCTCCCTTACGGGCAGGTTGAACGCGCACGTCTCCCCCCAGGGTCTTTGGGCCGGTGGATTCCAGCGACCCGCCATGCTGGATCCCAGCGATCCGGCGTTTGACCGGATCGCCGGTATTTTTTACGAAGAGACAAAAAAAGCGTACGGCCCGGACCTCCGTTTTTTTTCCGGCGATCCGTTCCACGAAGGCGGTAACAGCAACGGTATCGACGTGCTCAAAGCGGGCGCCCGTATACAGCAAGCCATGCAAAGGGGCTTCCCCGGGGCGGTTTGGGTCTTGCAAGGCTGGCAGGCGAATCCGCGCAAGGAGATGCTGGCGGGGCTCGACAAGCGGTACGTCCTTATCCAGGAGCTTGCGGGAGAACGGACGAACAACTGGGAGGCGCGCGGCGCTTATGAGCATACGCCTTTTATCTGGTGCACCGTCACCAACTTCGGGGAAAAGCCGGGCGTCGGGGGCAAGCTGCAACACTTCGCCGACGAGACTTACCGGGCCTTCCACGGACCTTACGCCGCCTATATGCGGGGCGTGGGGATCATGCCGGAGGGGATCGACAACAACCCCGTGGTCTATGCCCTGGCCTTGGAGCTCGGCTGGCAGCAGGACAGCCTGGATGTCAACCGCTGGATAAGGAAATATGTGTCGGCAAGGTATGGGCGGGCCGATCCGGATATGCTCGAGGCATGGGACCTACTGTTGCGCACCGTATACAGCAGCGTCCCCGGGAAGGGCGGAGAACCCTCCGAGAACATACTGTGCGCGCGCCCGGGGCTGGAAGTCCGCTCCGTATCTACGTGGGGCGGCATAGCCAAAACCTATGACACGCAACTATTCGCCAGGGCAGTAGCGCTTTTTTTACGGGCGGCCGTCGCCGGCGAACCCTACCGCCTCGACCGCATCGACCTGGAACGCCAGGTGCTGGCCAACCGGGCCGATACCGTCTACTCCCGCGTCGTACAGGCGTATACGCAGAAGGACGCTTCATCCTTCGACGCAGCAGCCGCGGATTTCCTGCGGCTGGCCGACCAGGAGGACAGTCTCCTGAATACCGACTCTTGTTTTCGGTTGAGCACCTACCAACGGCAGGCGCTCGCCGCGGGCCATACGCCCGAAGAGAAACGCCTGAACCTGCGCAACGTCCTTATGCTCATCACGTATTGGGGCGCGGCGGACAGCGCCAAAGAGGAGCTGCGCGACTATGCCTATAAGGAGCGGGGCGGGATGATGGGCTCTTTCTATAAGGCGCGCTGGGAAAAGTATTTCGCCTATCTCCGCGCAAAGCTACAAGGCAAACCCGCGACGCCCCCCGACTTCTACGAGGAAGACCGGTCCTGGGTCGAAGCGCAGCTTCAACTGGAGGACCAGCATGGAGAGGGAGGGCTACTTCAGTAACGCCGAATACCGGTATAACGCCTCCAGATAATAATAATCCGCATAGATCAACGGTACATCGATCTCGACCCCATGGGGTATCGTGTCCGGCTCGCAAGGCACGATTTCTTTTAAATTGGTATCGACCGCCGGCGTTTATGACGGGTTCTCCTCCAAAGAGTCGATTGTATCCGCCTTCGTCAAAAGCAGCAAAGGGATTTAGGGGAGACGTTGATAAAATTCCCGCCCACCAACCGGTATAACAGGCCGTGGATTTTAATCGTCTCCCCAGGGCTTCGATATTGTTTTCGGGGGCGTATCCGCCGCTCTTACCGACTTCCGGTGACGTCCGCTATGATAAATGCCTGGCTCCAATGATACCGGTTGAATACCTTTGTGACCGTGGTGTCGGTTTGTTCCCATGGGTACATACAAAACCTGGCAGCCGACATCCGCCATTTGATATTCGGGGACGAATAACTGATACATTGTTCGTTTAATGTACCAAATTTAACGTTTCAGATGCCCGGAAATCGAATACATTCGGGACATCAACGTATTCTGCCTCCGCATGAATCGCCTGAAAGATACATATCGTCTGAAACTCGGCCTTTTGATGGCAGCGCTGTGCCTTTTTGGGGCGCAACTCTCCAGCGGGTATAATGGCTGTGCCCTCCCCGTCATCATCGGGCAACACGGATATGTGACCGGGTCGCGCGGCGCGGCGACGGAGCCGGGAGGTAAAAAGGAAGGTCTGATAAACCACCACAACCGCAACCGCGTTTCCATGGACCGGCGGTTTGACTTTCCGACGGATGGGGGCCTGGCGGCATCCCCATTCTATGCAGTCCTTTTAGGCGAAGGCAGCGTCATTGGGCGGCGGTCTTTGCCGGAAGGCGCTTCTTCACATACCTCAGGTACGATCACGCTTCGGGGTCCTCCCGCGACTATTCCCACTTTTTGTTGATAGCGGCCGCCGCTTTGCCGGCGGTCGGGTGATGGGTATCCTCCAGGTTGGATACCTTGTACAATCGTATGCAGGCATCGCGTATAAAATAGCATTTTATGGATCAGGAGTATATGAATATGGTGCAGCGGATTATTGAGGATCAGGCGGCCCATTGTCCCGTCTGTGGAGCGGTCCGGTATATATCCGGCCGGAGTAGCCTCGAAGTGACCATCCATTGTTCTTCGCGGGAAGCAAGGTACTGGATGTTACCGCGTGGATCGATAGAGGAGATACTCGCGAAGCGTCATTGGGACCGGTCGCGGAAACAAATTTTCCTTATACCGGTTCAGGACGTTCAATCAACGGTCCTGGTGTGAGATGGCCCCCGAGGGTTTCTGGAATGGCAAAGGGGGATCGGAGATCGGTCCCCCCTATTATAAGGGTGACTCAATCCTTCGTACCTTTAGGGTAAACAGATACCTATGCCCACCGCCAAACCCTCCTTCGGGGAGCTCATCCAGGGCAACAAGCCCGTTCTTGTCGATTTTTCCGCCGAATGGTGCGGTCCCTGCAAGTCAATGCCCCCGATCCTCAAACAAGTGAAAGACCACCTCAAGGACGACGTGACGATCATCACCATCGACATCGACCGCAACCCGGAATTGGCGCGGAGCTACCAGATACAGTCGGTGCCGACGATGATCGTGTTCCGCAGGGGGGAGGTAAAATGGCGGCAGAGCGGGGTTATTCCCGCGGAATACATCAAGAACGCGCTGGACGGGGTGTTGCAGCAGCTATAACAGCGCATACGTCAGCAGGGTCTCGCCGTTGCCGAAGGGTATAGCCTTCTCCAGGCGCAGCTTCCGGGTGGAGTCAAGTGTATCGAAAATGCGCATACCCTTACCGATGAGCACCGGGTTGACAAAGAGGTTGAGCTCATCGATCAATCCTTCCTGTAGGAGGGAGGATACGAAGCCGGCGCCGCCATACACGATGATGTCTTTGCCGGGCTTATTTTTCAGCGCCGTCACTTCCGATACCAGGTCGCCCTTGGCAAGCGAGGTATTCCGTCCCACCGGCGCCGTGAGGGTCTTGGTAAAGATTACTTTCGGGGTCTGCACCATCTTTACGGCGAAGTAATGTTCGGGGCTTTCAGGCTGGTTGTCCACGACGTCTTCCCAGTAGTTTACGAACCCTTGTGTCATTTTCCGACCCAACAGGATGGTGTCGGAGCTATCCGTCAGGGCGTTGATGGCCGAGAACATCGTTTCGTCGGGTGTGAAGGTCATCCAGTCGAGTCCGCCGTCCGATCGGGCCACATAGCCGTCCACCGTGATCTGTACTTGTAGTTTGAGTTTCCGCATAACATGGTTTTTATTGTATGACAAAGCTATACACCGCCGCGCGAACCTGGCGGGGCCGGTAGCGCCAATATGAGAGGCTTATCGGGACAAAAATCGAGGGGAAGACGGAATTCAAGCCGAAGGGGCGTATATTCAAAAAGGACACGCCGCCCCAGGGCCGGCGGTGGCAACTTTGGGAAAAGAACGACCATGAAACGAATGTTGTGTTTTGCGCTTTTGTTTATCGCGGTGGCGATCCAGGTCCGGGGGCAGTTGGTCCTGAACTACCAACAGGAGGAAAACCCGGACTGGATATATGTCGTGGTGTATATCCCGCAGCATATCGGACTGTGGAAACAACACGAGTCGGTGGTGACAAGCCAGTCGGATTCCATGTTGCGTCGCCGGTCGGATGCGCGCAAATTCGCCACTTATGTCGATATCGACCCGGGCGACAGTATCGTGCTCGGTGTCGCGTACATGGGGCATAAGCTGGCGCCGCAATATGAATACCGGCTCGTGGTGAACAGTAAGGAACAAACGCCGTGGACGTCCTTTGGCCGTTTTGGTTTTCCACCTGCTCTCAAGCCGCATATGATGATCTTCCCCAGCGAGTCCTGCGCCTATATCGGAAAATACAAAGGCGCGTTCGACTCGAGCCTGACCATCGAAGTGCGGAAAAAAGGCGGCGATACGCTTGTCAGTTCCGCGGTGGTGTTGTGGAAAAAGGCGGCCCCGGTCGTGGCCGGCGTTTTTCGGCAACAGGACCTGAAGGACCTGATGTCGGTGATGCGGGACCAGGGTAAGCGGGACATATTTAACTGGACCAACGAGGGTCCCGGGAAAGCCATCGACAGCCTGCTTACAGTACGAACCATGTTTGCCTCCACCGAGAACAATCTCGTATTTTACCTCGGGGAAAGGATCAGTGAAAGCCGCGACATCGAATACAGTCTGAAAGGACCGGACAGTACGACGGCCTGGCGGCCCAATGACTTCGACAAGAACTTCCTTTGGCTGAAGGACCTTTCACCGGGTGTCTATCACCTCCAGCTCCGGTATAGATTGCAACCGGGCCAGGTCACGGATTATCGGTTCGAAATCCGTCCGGCCTGGTACCAGACCGCTACTTTCAAGATCGTCGCAGGCAGTTTGATAGCTGCCTTTTTTGCGTTGATCGTCGTCCTCCTCCGGTTGCGTCGCCAGCAGCGCCGGGTTATCCAGCTGGAGCTGAAGAATGCCCGGACGGAAGCGCGGCTGGCATCGGTGAAGTCCCAGTTGAACCCCCATTTCGTTTTCAACGCGCTGAGCTCGATCCAGGGGTTGGTGAATAAAAGGGATCTGCCCGCGGCCAACCAGTATCTGGGGGACTTCGGGGAGTTATTAAGAAAAAGTCTCGAAAACAATGAGATCATCGGCCTCGACCGGGAAATCCAGACCCTCGATACCTACCTGCGACTGGAGCAGCTGCGATTCCATTTCACGTATACCCTGTTCGTAGACCCATTGGCACCGGCGACCGAAATACCCTCGCTGTTGCTGCAGCCGTTGATTGAAAACGCGGTGAAGCACGGGGTGTCCGCTTTGCAGGAACAGGGGGAAATCGATATTTTGGTGACCAAAGAGGAGGATGGACTGGTCGTGTACATCCGTAACAACGGCCCTGGCTTCGACCCTGTACAGGGCAAAAAAGGGCTTGGCCTGACACTGACCATGGAGAGGATTTCCCTGCTTCGGGAGGCCGGCAGGGACGTCGTGCTACGGATAGACAGCGAGCCCGGCCAGCAGGGGACGATCGTATACGTATATTTTAACCACTGGCTATGATCCTGAAGGCCGTTCTCATAGACGACGAACCGGGCAACATCGATAACCTTCGGGTGTTACTGGAAGAATATTGCCCGGAGGTAACGGTGGTCGGCGCCACGACAGACGCGGAAAAGGGACGCGCACTCGTCGGGGGCGTCCGACCGGACCTGGTGTTCCTGGACATCCAGATGCCGGGCATGAACGGCTTCGAGCTGCTTCAGTCGTTGGATCGTATCGACTTCGAGGTGGTGTTTGTGACCGCTTTCGACCAATACGGCATACAGGCCGTCAAATTCTCCGCCCTGGACTACCTGGTCAAGCCGATAAAGATTGCGGAGCTCCAGGCGGCGGTGGACAAGGCGATGTCCCGCCGGCAGCAGAAGACGCAAAACGGCCATCTGGAGAACCTGCTCCGGTTGTTGAAGGCGCAACAAAAGGACGAGCACCGGATCGCGCTGCCGGGTCTCCGGGAAACCCGTTTCGTCCGGCCGGGAGAAGTCGTCCGTTGCGAGTCCTCGAACAGTTATACGACGTTCCACCTCAGGACCGGGGAAAAACTGACGGTGTCCAGGCCGATCTACGAATATGAAGGCCTCCTGGGGGACTATGGATTTGTACGGTGCCAGCAGTCGCACCTTGTCAATACGCGCTACATCCAAAGCTGGGTGAAAGATGACGGCGGTTACCTGTTGCTGGAGGATGGGGCGAGGATACCGGTGTCCAAAGACAAACGGGACGCCGTGAGGGCCGCCCTCAACGGCCCATAGCGGTCTCGCGGGGTGTCAGAAGACAATGACGAACTCCGTCCGCCCGGGCACCACGGTCGCCAGCGAAAATTCCAGCCCATGCTGCGTCAATATCTCGCGGACCAGCGTAAGCCCGATCCCCTGGCCGTCCTTTTTGGTGCTGAAAAAGGGGGAGAACAACAGGGATTGTGCGGAGGGCGGTATGCCTTTGCCGGTGTCGGCGATGACGAGCCGGCGCCCGGTGAGCGTGATGGAAACCGCGCCTGGTCCATCGATGGCTTCGATGGCGTTTTTGACGATGTTGACGAGCGCCTGTTCGAGCTGGTTTTCGTCGGCGGGAACGACCAGCCATTCGAAGTCGACGGACAAGGTTACCTCCCGCTGTAGCGCGGTGATGGACATGACCCGGGAAACCGTCTCCAGCAGCGTTGCCAGCGCTACTGGCTTGAGCTCCGGGGGCGGCAGCTTCACCAGCTCCGCGAAATTCCGCACAAATAAATTCAGGTGCTGGTTGCGGGTTTGGGCGGCGTCGAGGGCGTCGGCCAGCAGACGCGATAACGATCCGTCGAGGAGCACCGACTGGATGATCGAATTGACCGGCCCGATGGTGTTGTTGACCTCGTGGGCCATCATCCGGATGACCTTGCCGTAGGTGTTCTTCTCGGCCGCCAGGAGCTCCAGCGTGAGTTCTTCGATCATCACGAAGTGACGGGAGAAGCCCCGGTCCATGAAATGCGACTTTTGGAGCTTGTAGGTGTGGACGCCGCCGGGCTTGACGATTCGGCTGGCGCCGGCAGGGAGCTCCAGCATAAGGGCCAGCAGCGCCGGCGAAAGGATGGCCCGCGCCCGCGGGTTGATCTCCTGTACCTCGCCGTCATAATCGAGGATCACGATCCCGGTAGGGGAGGTCTGGATGAGTTTTTCCAGGAAAAAATGCTGCTCCTCCTGACGCGTGCGCTCGGCGCGCAGCTCCTCGATCATCCGGTTGTAGACGTCGATCAGCTGGTCCATTTCCACCTTTCCGGTGGGACGGAATTTGACGGTGAAGTCCTTGTCCCGGATGGCCTCTATGCCCTCCTGGAGCATCCGGAGGGGACGGAGGAGCTGGCGGTAGAGACCCCAGGACAGGAGCGCGGTGACGATGAAGATGGCTTCGGAGAGCAAGAATAGCAACGGTTGGCTGCGCCACATGAAAAAGGACAGCACGAGCAGCGCGGCGTGCAGCAGACTGACGAGCAGGATGAACTTAGTCCTCAGCCGCATCGAAGGGGATTTGGTACTTCTCCAGCCGGCGGTAGAGCGCGCTGCGGGTGATGCCGAGGGCCTTTGCGGCGCGGGATATCTTGTTTTTGTGGAACTCGAGGGCCCGCTTTATCATCTCGACCTCCATCGACTCCAGGGTCTGGAAGGAACCGGTCGGGGCGCTGGGCGCCCGTTCCAGCTGGGGTGTGAAGTCATCGATCTCCAGCAGGTCCTTTGGCGTCACGAGGATGGTGCGCTCCACCAGGTTTTTGAGCTGCCGGATGTTCCCCGGCAGCGGCAGGTGCTGGAGCCAGCGCATGGCGGACGGCGAAACCGAAAGGGCGGACCGGTGGTAGATCTCCCGGAGGTTGCCCAGGAAGAAATTCACCAGCAGGGGGATGTCCTTCTGGCGTTCCCGCAGGGGCGGAAGGTGGAGGTTGATCAGGTTGATGCGGTAGAGCAGGTCTTCCCGGAAGGCGCCGCGCGCCACCATCTCGGGGAGGTTCTTGTTGGTGGCGCAGACGACGCGCACGTCGACGGTCCGGGTGCGGCTGCTGCCCAGCACCTCGTATGTCCGATCCTGTAGCACGCGCAACAGCTTGACCTGGCTGGATGGTTCGAGGTCCCCGATCTCGTCCAGGAAAATGGTCCCTTTATTCGCCGTCTCGAACCGGCCCGCCCGGTCGTACCGCGCGTCGGTAAATGCGCCACGGATATGGCCGAACATCTCGCTTTCGAAAAGGGAGGTGGAAATACCGCCCAGGTTTACCTTGACAAAGGGTTTGGCAGACCGCAGGCTGTTGGCGTGCACGGCTTCGGCGATGAGCTCCTTACCGGTGCCGCTTTCTCCGGTGATCAGCACCGACGCCTCGGTGGGCGACACCCGGCCGATCGTGTCCAGTATGTTCAACATCCGGGGGTCTTCACCGATGATGTGCTGAAATTGGAACTGGCTGTCCAGCTGCTTACGGGTGCGCTGCCCGGGCCGCGGACCCCGGAGGTCCAGCAGGGTCCTGACCGACGCCAGCAGGTGTTCGTTGTCCCAGGGTTTGTTGATAAAATCCCCGGCGCCCATCTTCATGCCCTGCACCGCGAGCGCGATCGAACCCCAGCCGGTGATCAGGATGACGGGGATCGAAGGCCACGACTCCTTGATGCGGGCCAGCAATGCCAGACCCTCCTCACCCGTGGTACCCATCGAAAAGTTGAGGTCCAACAGGACGAGGTCGACCGAAGTACCCTCCAGCACCTCCAGGGCCTCCACGGGGCTAACGGCCTCGCGCACCGCATACCGGTGTGTCTTCAGCAGCAGCACCAGTGAAGCCCGCACGGCCATATCGTCGTCAATGATCAGTATCATACCTCAGTCTTCGTGCAGGGCGACGGCGGGGTAAATGCCGGCGGCCTGTCTGCCCGGGTACAGGGAACAAATCGTCACCAGGGCATAGATGAACAAGATAGCAAAAATAAGGGCTAGGATATAAACGCCGGTGGGGAGGTCGAAGACGTGGAGCAGCGGGAACTGGACGGCGAAGAACGTACCCAGTACCAGGGCGAAGGTGGCCAGGATCAACGTCTCGGTCCACAGTTGGGTGGCAACCGATCCCCCGGTGGCGCCCACGGCCCTCCTAAGGCCGATCTCGCCGCGGCGCCGGTTGATATTGTACCAGAGCACGCCAAAAAGGCCGAAGGCCACATTGAGCACCAGGAATCCGGCGATAATGCCAAAAATGATCAGCGGGATGATCGCCTGGCCATTGATGTTCGATCGGGAGTCGGAGAGATGGGAGATACCGATATCGGCGTGTTTTATGCGGTTGGAGAGCAGTTGGAACAACTGGCCCTCGAAGGTCGCATCGGCGTCGGGTGTTACCTTGACCAGCATGGTCGTTACATCGCGACGGAAATTGGTATCTATCCGCTCCCAGATCGAGGAATTGGGCTGCCTGTAGTCGCCGTTGACCTTTGCGTCGCCGACGACACCGACGATACGCCTCTTGTGCGCATCCTGGTCGGTCCCGATCACTTTTCCCACGGCGGCCTCGCCGCCAAAGGCCGCCTGTTCCAGCGACTGGTTGATGATGATCGGTTGGTAGCGCGCCGCGTCGTCCGTCTTGTCGAACCAACGGCCCTCGACCAGTTTCATGCCCAAGGCGTCCGCGTAGTGGTCGTCCGTGTGGTATGAATAGACATTACCCACCTGCTTATTCCCGGTGTTAAAGGCCGTTATATTCATCGCGTCACCGAAAGGCGTGTTAAAGCTGGTGTAACTGGCCTCCCGGACCTTGGGAAGGGAGATGACGGCTTCATGCACCATATCGTAAAAGGCGGCTAAAGAATCCGCGGAACCGGGAGTGTCCGCGTTATCGAAGTGGACCGTCCAGACATCCTTGTCCTCCAGTCCTATGGGTTTCCGGTAGTTGCGGTAAAAGAAGACGATCATCGTGGCTATGGCGAAGATGACCAGGAAGGAAAAGAAAATCTCGATCACCAGGAGGAGGTGTTGTTTTTTCTTGTTCCACATCAGCTTGGATAAATGACGGAGCATAACGTTCAGGATTTGAGGGCGGTGACGACGTTTAACCGGGACATCCTCCAGGCGGGGTATACGCCCGACAATATCCCGAAGAAAAGACAGGCGGCCAGGCCATAGAGGAGGGCCGGGAAGTTCAGGAAAAGGTGCAGGTTCTTGATAGGCTCGGCGCGGTTCAGAAGGGCGAGCGCCGCGATAGACAGCAGTACCCCGATAAGGCCGCCCAGCAGCGTCAGGAAGACGTTCTCCACCAGGAATTGGAGGACCAGGGTGCCGGAGGAGGCGCCAAAGGATTTACGCACCCCGATCTCCGAGGACCTTTCCATGATCCGGGTCACGTTGATATTGATGAGGTTGATCGTCGGGATCAGCATGAACAAGAAGGTCAGAAGCGCTGCACAAACATAGAACCAGGTTATACCGTCGCCATTCTCCCGGAAATGCCCGTTCGACATACTGATGCCGAAAAGGTGACGGGTATAGGTCGCCAGGAAGAGATCCGCCCAGGTCTTTTGGTGATCATACCTCATTGGGTCGGAAATGGGTATGCGATTGAACATCTCGTCGAATTCGCGGCGCATGGCCGGTATCTCCGACTTGTTGCGGGCCAGCAGTAAAATCGAATAGTTGCCCGATATATCCGTGCTTTTTAAATCTCCCCTGGACAGCGAATAGGGGAGGTAGACGTCGGCAGTGGAAAACTCATTGGACCTGACGTCCCCGCGCACGACGCCGATCACGCGGAATTGCGTGTTATCGGCTACAATGTATTTGCCGACGGCTGTTTCGCCCTTTCCGAAGTAGTCGTTCCGCAGGTCGTCGGTGATGACGGCTACGTTGTCCCCGTTGTCGATCTGCCGCCGATCGAAGGGCTTGCCTTCCAAAAACTGGAATTGCAGGACGTCCCAGAAGTGCTCGTCGGTATACCGGAGGGCGAGGCCGAGCTTCTTGTCGTTGATGTAGGTGTTGGTCCTTGTCGGGTTGGACGACAGCGCTACCGCTTCCGGTATCTTGAGGGTCGACGCATAGTGCTTGTATAAATAAAAGCCGATGGCTCCCCCGTTGATATTGTGCTTGTCGCCGTCCCCCCAGAAATACATGGAGGTGACGTACAGCATGCGGTCCCGGTGGATATCCGGATAGCCCGGGTTTTCGAATTGGGTGAAAAAAGCGACCACCACCATAATGGTAGCCAGCGTCAGGCTGATGCCGAAAAGGCTGATGAAGGTGAAGAACCAGCGACGCTTCAGCACGGCGATCGCGATTTTTAGATAGTTACGTAACATGGCTATTGTACTTGTGATCCGTCAAACAATCGGACGAGGCGGTGCGTTCTTCGCGCCATGTTTTCATCATGGGTGACCATGACGATGGTGGTCCCTTCGGTGCGGTTGAGGTCGAGCAGGATGTCCATGATCTCGCCGCCCATCACCGAGTCCAGGTTGCCCGTCGGCTCGTCCGCCAGGATGATCTCGGGGCGCCCCACGATGGCGCGCGCGATCGCGACCCGTTGCTTCTGACCGCCGGACAGTTGGGTGGGGAAATGCTTGACCCGGTTCGACAGACCGACCTTGCCGAGGGCCTCAGCCGCCAGCCGGCGGCGTTCCCGGGCGGAGACGGCGCGATATAACAAGGGCAACTCGGCGTTGTCAAGCACCTGGAGGTCCCCGATAAGGTGATAGCTCTGGAAGATAAACCCTATGGATTTGTTGCGGAACCGTGCCAGCTCCTTGTCGGACAGGCGCGCCGTAGCATGTCCGTCGATCCGGACGTCGCCCCGGGTGGGTCCGTCGAGCAGCCCCATGATATTGAGCAGTGTGCTCTTTCCGCAGCCGGAAGGCCCCATGACCGACAGGAATTCGCCCTTACCCACCATGAGGTTGATGTTCTTGAGGGCAAGCGTTTCGACAGTGTCGGTCCGGTATACCTTTTCGATGTTTTGTAAGTGAAGCATCTTAGTTGTATTTGATTTTTTCGTTGCGTTCGAAATCGTAGAGGGAAAGATAGCGTAGTTGATAATACGCGCCCCAAAAGTCGCGGAGCGCGGAGACGTAGTCCCGTTGGGCCTGGTCGTTCTCCTGGAAGGCGATGCTCAGGTCGGTGATGCTGAGATCGCCCAGGAGGTAGCGCTGCCGCGCGATCTCGTATTTGTCCGAGGCGATGCTATCGGCCCGTTCCGTCAGTCCCACCTGGTCCTTCATCATGTTGAAAAGGGTCACCTGGGTGACGATCTGTTGTTTGAAGACCAGCTTGTCCTGCTCCACGGTGTATTCCATCAGTTGTTCGTTGGCCTCCGCCGTGCGCGTCCTCGCCCTGGCTCGTCCCCAGTCGAGGATGGGAATATTGAACTGGAGCTGCACGAGCTGCTGGTCCTGCGGGCTGCGGTAAACGTCCGGTATGGTGGGTCCGGTATTGGAATATCCCAGGTTGGCGGTGAGCGTCGCGGTGAAGCCGTTCTGACCCTTGGCGAGGGCCACGTCCCGTTTGGCTTCGTTGATCCGTCGGATAAAGGCGATGGCGTCGGATCGGTTCGCGTAGGCCTCTTCCAGGACCTTTTCGGTGGATATGGTTACCTGGCTGATGACGTCCGGAACGGTCAGGACGATCGCGTCCGCCGAGTCCTCCCCGGTGTAGGTCCGGAGCGCCAGGGTTGCCACTTCCACGTCCCGCCTGGCGATGCCCACCGCCTTTTCGGTATTGACCTGCTCGAGTTGCAATTGCAGGATCTCGTTCCGGGAGACTTTGCCCAGACCGTACTTGATCTGCGCAACAGACAGGATCTTTTCGGTGTTCCGCCGGTTGGTCTCGGCCACCCGCAGGTTGACCTGCGCCAGCAACAGGTCGAAGAAATATCCCTCGGCCGTGACCGCGATCTTCTCCTGCGCTTCTATATACGCCTGCTTGCTTTCGTTGAACTTTAACGGCTCGATGCGCTTGTCCCAGCGGAGCTGGTTGTACTGGAACAGGGGTTGGCTGTAACCGATGCCATACGGCACGCCCTCGTAGAGGATGTTTTTACGGTCGAAGTCGTCAAACCGCTGGAGCTGTGTGGTGCCATAGATCGACCCGCCGGTGGCCGCGATGCTCTGGCTGAAGTTGAAGGTCAGCGTGGAATTGTCGTAGTAAACCGGTTGGAAAAGGATGGTTCCGTTGGGTTGTACGACCTCCGTGTACGACTTCGTATAAGCGGGGACGGTACCGGTCATCGACAGCTGCGGCTGGTAGTTGGACCGGTAGGTACGGTATTGCCAGTATTTTGTCTTCCGCGTGGTAATGGCCTGGCGGGCGTCGATGGAGTTGCGCTTCGCCAGGTCCACGACCTGGGGGAGGGTGAGGCGGGCGGTGTCCGCTGGGCGTCCGTACAGCAGCAGGCAAAGTAGTGCGATCACGGGTTCTTGATGTTTAGTTGCTGAATGGTCTTGTACCCGCTCATATCGGAAGTGATGACCGTATCGCCGGGGTGTATGCCTTGCACGATTTCCACGTAGTCGAAATTGGAAAGGCCGATTGTCACAGAACGGCGATAGGCGCGTCCGTTGTCGACGACAAAGACATCCTGGCTTTTACCTCCCTTGAACGCCGCCCCGTTGGACACCCGGACGATGCCGGTATGCGCGGCTGTGACCAGGTAGACGTCTACCTTGAGGTGCGGTCTCAATTTTGCTTCGTTGGCCCTGTCGAGCACGACGTCAAAACCGACCAGGCCGCCCTGGACCGACGGGTATACGTGGTCGACCCGTCCCCGGAGCAGGGTGTCGTTGACCCTGACGATCGCGGGCATGCCGGCCTTCAGCTGGTCGAGGTAATTGTCGGAGATACTCCCCGATACCTTGAAACTGCTCAGGTCCGCGATACGTGCGAGCGTCTCGCCCTGACGGACGGAGGACCCGATGTTCTTGTCCACGTAGGTGATCACGCCCGCCCTGGTGGCCGTGGCGTTCGCCAGCTCCAGTTTCCGCTCCAGCGCGTGGAGGTCGCTGGCCTGGATGTCCGCCGCAAGTTCCGACGACTTAATATCCAGCTTCATCGTTTGCTGTTTGGCAAGGATCTGGTTTTCGAGCTGTTTTTTTTCCTCCTGCGCGACCTTCAGGTTCAGCTCGGCCTGCTCGATCTGTTCCCGTGTCCCGCCCCCCGCTTCAAAAAGCTTTTTGGCGTTCTCGACTTCGTCGCTGAGGTTGCCGATGTGGAGTTGCTTGATGGCGTTGTTGGACTGTATGTCGGAATAGCTTTCGCCCAGGTCGACCTTCATGCGCTCGATGTCGCCCTGTTTGGACGCCAGCTGGAACCGCATCTTTTCCAGGTCGGCCTCCGTCTGGGATTTGTCCAGCGTCAGGATCGATTCCCCGGCTTCCACGGTGGCGCCTTCGTCCTTGAGGACCTTGCGGATCGAACAGTCGATGGAGCTGGTGAGCGTCTCCTCGAATTCCGGGAGGACCTCCCCCGACGCGGTGATGGTGTTTTCGATATTGCCGGTGGTCGCGACGGCGGTGGTGATATCCGCGCGGGTGAGGGAGGGGGTCAGGAGGATCCATGTCGCCCATAGGGCGAGGGCCAGGATGGCCAGCGCGGCGGCGGCTACGATCCATCGTTTCCGACGTTTTTTCGCGAGTTCTGTTTCCTGTATGGGGGTGTCCATGGCTGTACTTTTCGGCTAAACGGTTGCAAGCTGGGTGCCATCGATATTGTTTTGAAATTTAAGTACTTGTATGTTTTTTGCTTCGCAAAAGTGCCCGATATCGCACACTTTTTCCGATAACGTTCATACCTATTAATGGGTATTTTTCACCCGCACTCCGGCCAGTAATTTTACGGACCTGAAACCATCATTGTGAACAAAGTATTTATTACCCTTACCCTGCTTTCGGCCTCTTTGCTTACACACGCCCAGGACCATTGGGGTCCCTGGAACAACGTCGCCTGCTGGAAGGGGCTGCATTTCCACCTTTCCAACGGCGGCCCGAGCGGCAACACCGGCAAGAACAGCTGGAGTTGTCAGTTCAGGAACGACTACACCGAGGACATCAGTTTTGAGTTCACCATATTGGCCCCGGCGGAGCTCGAGACCTATATGGCGGGCAAATGGTCCCCGGACCAGCTGGGACACAACGGCCGGATAACGCTCAAGGCGGGCGAGGACCAGTCCAGGGACCCCAAGGACTGGTTTGGCGTACAACCATCCACCGGCGGGGGGTTGTTTGCGTCCAGCCACACGCTCTATGTGATCGTCACCAACGTCCGGTTTGGCGACGACGCCCATGATAAGCCGTTTGCCACCGACGAATGCGGGAAGCCCAGCGGGAAGGACCCGATAACGAGGTCTTCGACGGGGAATGAGAAGACCGCGCAGCTGACCCTTTCGGAAGGGGCTTCCCAGGAGGAGTCGCCGGCGGCGCCTGTGGCGGCCGCGCCCACGCCCACACCTGTAGTGGCGCCAACACACGCTTCCGCGGTTGCCACTGCCCCGGCCCCCACGGCGTCCGCCCCCGCCCCCGCGCAGGGCCTCACCGCCACCCAACAGCAGACGCAGCGTTATATCGACCAGGCCCGCCAGCCCGGTAACGACGCCATCCAAACCTCCCTGGCCATCAACCAGGCCTCCATCAACGGCATGCAAAACGGCGGCAGCACCGCCACCCAGCAGGCGCAGATCCAGCGGCTCCGCCAGGCGCAGTCTCAAGCCAACAGCGCCGCGATCAACTCGGCCCTCGGCGACTTTGCCAGCACGCTCAACAGCATCGCGGAACAGCGGCAGCAACGGGCCGAGTGGCAGGCCATGGACGCCGAGTGGCACGAGCAGTACCGGCGCCGGTCGCTGGTCTATGGGACAATCGGTACCTATAGCGACTTATACCTGGACACCTCGTTTTTGATGCAATCGCCCTACAGCTATTCTATCAGCAACCCGGACGACAACCTCGACGACTGGAACATCTATACCGACCGCCGCGCGGCGGACATCCAGGAGGCTTTGTCACACAACGACGGCCAGGCGGTGCTGGAGGGCATCTCCAACAGGCTCGACTATCGGATCAGCCGAAACGGCGAGGCCGTGGAATTTGGATTTCCGCCCTTTTTATCCAATCCCTTCGACGACATGGTCGAGGTCAAGGGGAAGTATGGCCCTTCCAAGGAAAAAGCCATGAAGACCATCCTGGTGGATACCCGGTCAAAAAAAGAAAAGAAAACGCCGAACCCCACCGATCTCCGGGAACTGTTGCCAGAGATGGCCGGGGCCTATGACATCAGTGTCGACGCGGATGGCCTTTTCAACAAAGCCTATGGTCCCGACTACAAAAAGAGGTTTGAGGGCGCCTTCGACACCTATCTCGGCGCCTATGGCAGTCTCGCTTCGGTGGCGCTGATGACCCAATGGCTCTACCAGGCCAAGGCGGACCTGGAATACCAAAGCGGGGAATTCAAAAAGGCGCTCGACGACCTGCAGCGCGCGGACGACCTTTGCACCCCATCGGTATTCAGCAGCGGCGCCATGGGGATGCCCTACGACCTTGGCCGTTTTTCCTACGCCGATTATTATTGGTCCAACCTGCTGCGTATCCGTATCGGGGAATGGGCCACCCTTAACCAGCTTTGCAAAGACAGTACCATCTCTGCCGAACAAAAGGTCGCATACGGTACCCAGGTCCTGTTGCTCTATTATAAGACCCGAAACGACCTGGCCGGTGTCTTTGGCGTGTCCTGGCTGGCGTTGGTGCCCAGGAAGGTTACGATTCACTAAGGTGTGATCGCGTCCTTTACCTTCTGAGGGATATCGTTCAACTTCTTTCGCGTGCGGGCGCTCAATCCAAAGCGGTGAGACAGGGTGATCATGTACAACCCGTTGCGGACGAGATAGGCATCATGACCCTGGATACCGGACACGGACATCCGGTTGTACACCCATGAGACGCCGGCGCCCCATATGGCGCCGTTATAGCCCCCCGCCAGCTTATAGGTAAGGATGGGATTGATGCCCAGACGGCTGAAATCCCCATCGCCATACTCACGGGTGTACCCAAGACCCGCGGCGGCCGTCACGCCGCCGGTGGCGAAATAGTGTCTTTTGAGGACGAAGGTATACGCATAGCCCACCCCGGGACCGAGCATGACGAAATGCGCCCCATGGACGTCGTAAGAGGTACTGTCCGCGTGCACCATCGACGGCGCCAGCGCGCTGTCCCCACGGATCGCTCCGTAATAGATCCCGCAACCCAGGAGTAATGAGCCCGCCGACTTTTGCTGCCATTCGTCCTGGACGACAAAGGCCCGGTTGGAAAAATGCCGGAAGTTGGCAACATAGTAGGCCGACGCCCCTACGAAGGCCGTTCTTATGTCGGGCCGGGCATAGTCCGACGTCTGACCCGGAAAGGAGCCATTAGAAAGATAGTAGCCCCTGTAAAACTGTCCAATAAGATCAACAGATAACGTTCTCCAATAAAAATGCGCTTGTAAATCAAAGTAATGCGTTTTGCCCTTGTCCCCCGGTGGGGCAAAAAAGCCGAGACTCGCCGACAGGTTCACTGAAAAGTACCCATAGGTCGCGCCGATGCCGAGACTGGGTGGGGTGTTCGGCTTGTACTTCAAGGTGCCCCCGGGCTCGTCCAGAAGGAAGGTATTCAGTTTGTGCGCCCAGTATAACCGGGCCGTCAGCTTGTGCGGGTAGGAAGCATAGTAGGAGGAATCATACGTTGCGTGCTTCTGTTTGACGATAAACACCGCGGAATCGCCCAGCATAGCCTGTTTGGTTTGCGCCCGGACCAGGGAGGGCAGGAGGTAGGCGCCGAACATCAGGGCTATCGTCAACTTCAAACACATCGGAGTATGTCTTGCAAGCCCGGTGCCGAAAAGGATGAACGGCCGATTTTGTAACTTTGTTGCATGGCAGAAGATTTACAGATAGCATCCGGTACGAAGATAGAACAATACGAAGGGTTGTTGCCCCAGATACAGGGTCTCCTGGACGGTGAAACCGACCTGGTCGCCAACCTCGCCAACGTCGCGGCCGCGCTCAAGGAGCAGTTCGGCTGGTTCTGGGTGGGTTTTTACCTGGTGAAGGGGGAAGAGCTGGTGTTGGGTCCTTTCCAGGGCCCGGTCGCCTGTACGCGCATCCGGAAGGGGAGGGGCGTCTGCGGGACCAGCTGGGCCAAAGCGGAGACGCTGGTGGTGCCGGACGTGGAGGCCTTCCCGGGGCACATCGCCTGTAGCAGCCTTTCGCGTTCCGAGATCGTTATACCGCTCCTGAAGGCCGGCGAGGTTTGGGGCGTGCTCGATGTAGACAGCGACCGCCTGGCGGCCTTTGATGAAACCGATAAGCTATACCTGGAAAGGCTTTTAACGCTATTGTAGCACTTCGATTCCAGTCTGGCATGGTTCTTTCCTTTGGTTTAGTATCTCTTCGCTAACCAAGAAAATGCATGTTATGACTAAAAATTCCACCTTCCTTATCGGATTGGCTGCAGCCGCGGCCGCAGGCGCCGCGCTAGGCCTGTTGATGGCCCCCAAGAAGGGGAGTGAAATGCGCAAAGACATTTCCGACAGGATCGACGACATTTCCGATCAGCTGAAAAGCCTCGGACGCAAGGCAAAAAGTCACGCGAATAACATACAGGACGACCTGTATGATATCCGCAACCAGGCAAAGTCGACGGTCAGCTAAGCATATAACTGGCAACGTCGCTTGAAGAGGCCGCGGATTCCCCGCGGCCTTTTAGTGTTTTGAGGTATTATAGCGTTTTGAGGTATTCGATCAAATCCTTCCTTTCCCCGGCCGTCAGCTCGTCCCCGAACGTGTGCCCGTAGTTGCCATACCCCGGCAGGGTCGTGTTGTATACGCTGGAGCCACCCGGTTTGTCGGGGGTGGTATACCGGAAACCCACGGCGTCGTAGTCGTACACCGTTTTATTGCCCTGGTAACGGTTCCAGTAGACCGGCCGCTCCTTGCTGTTCAGGACCGCCTCCAGCGTGGGCACGGAACCGTTGTGGAAATAAGGGGCGGTGATCCATATGCCGTCCAGCGGCGGCGCAATATAGCCGTTGAAGGGCGTGAGCTGCGCGGGGTAGGGGCCGCTGCTGAACCAGGAATTGTTGAACCAGTCGATGAACTGGGGGTATTGGAAATTACTGGCATACAATAAGGAATCCGTACCGACGATGGCCTCCGGGATCAGGAGGTTGGGATAGCCCCCCTGGGGGCCGTAGCTCCCGTGGCAGTTTTCGCAATAGGTTTCGAAGAGGTATTTCCCGCGCGTGGCCTTTGGCTTATCGACCGGGTAGGGATATTTGGGCGGTTCCAGGGTGAGGAGCCAGGACAGCACGTTGGGTATATTGCGATCTACCACGTTGGCCTCGGCGGTGTCTGTCACCGTCAGCAAGTTGCTGGCCATGAGGAACTTCCCAAAATCGCCGCGGCCAAAGCCGTTATAGAACATGGCGTGTTTCTTCTTGAGCAACCACCAGGCGGGTACGTCCGTCGGAATGACGGCATCGGGTATCTCCAGCGCCGGCGTATCCTTCCAGCGAAGGGTCACGGGATCCCGGTGGGCGGCCAGCAAAGCCGCCAGCCGGTCCGCGGCGTTGACTCCCCGGACGTGCGTAACCAGGCCCGGGGCTACCGCGGAGGTGACTTTTATAAAGTCGGCCGCCGCCTCGTATTTCCCGGAATGTCCGCCGGAAAAGGTTTTTAGCCAGTTGCGCATGGCGGTCACGCCGGACCGCTCGTTGTGGGTGAAGTCCACGTCGGTGCTTCCCAGCCCGACGATCAGCTTGTCGCCAAAAACCTGGGCGTGGCATTGAAGACAGTTCGGTACTACCACGACAACGCCGTTGGACGCCTTGACGGCGGTGAAATTATAGGGGATATTTTCGTTCAGGCTGTCCCGTTGGAGGTAGTGCTTTTTGTCCTTTCCATAGGCCATCAGGTATAGGTCATAAGGGATACCGCTTTTCAGGTAGTCCCCTTCTACCACATAACGGTATCCCAGACCCGGGTCACCGCTGCGTTGCCCGCTGGGCGGGATATAGACGGGCGACGGCGCCTCCTTCATACCCGACAACCACGCCGATAAAATGAACAACAAAAACGTAAAGGCAACCCCTATGACCACAGACCTTTTCATTCGTTATCTATTTGCCTTGTATATAAATTTGAGTATATTCAATAGGTACTAATTTACGCGATATGCCGATGTATAACACCTACAGTTTTACTAAATCCGATTTCGCAGCCATGCTGCAGCACATCGTGGACCTCATACCGGACTGGATGTTCTTGTACGATCCCGCCGAAGACCTGGTCGTCTACCATAATCAGAAGAACGGCAACCTGTTCGAGTCGACGCCCGGCATGCCCGCACGTTTACGGGACCTGCTGGAGCCCATTGTCTTACCCGAAGATATGGTGATCCTGGAGAGGAACACCCTCACTCTCCGGTCCCTGGACGGCCCCGACATCCGCGAGGTCCGTTTCCGCGTCCGGTCCGCCGGCAGTATCCAGGGCTACCGGTGGTATGCCTTCCGGCAAAAACTGTTCTGGCAGGACGAAACGGGAGTGAAGCTGATCCTCTGTATCGGCATGGAGATCCGGCAGGCGTTCGAAGGGAAGATTTGTTATTCGTAACTTTGCCCATATGGGCTTCTTCAGGCAATTTGCCGAATATCTTTTCCTGAAGCGACGGGACCCCAATGCGCCCCGGAGCATCAACCTCGGTCTGATGCATGGCATCAACCGAATTACTACCCTGATCTTCCTGGCAGGGATGATCCTGTTGTTGTACCGTTGCCTGATACACCACTAGGCCGCTTTTTTCAGACGACCCGCGCAAACCGGTCGATGATCACCGCCGCGTTGGTCGAAGCGTCTCCCCCCTGTTGCAGGATTTGCTTCAGCGCCGCATAGTCCGCTTCGATCCGGGCCCGGTACGCCGCGTCGTTCAATAACCTGTCGAGCTCCGTCCGCAGGTTGTCCGCATTCATATCCTGCTGAATCAGCTCCTTTACAACCGGTTTGTCCATGATCAGGTTCACCAGGGAAATGTACTTTACCTTGATGAGCCGTTTGGCGATCTCGTAGGAAAACTGGCTGCCTTTGTAGCAGACGGCTTCGGGGACGCCAAACAGCGCGGTCTCCAGCGTAGCGGTGCCGGAAGTGACCAGGGCGGCCCGGGCCTGACGGAGCAGCCCGTAGGTGTTGCCTTTGGTCAGCTGCACGTTCGGATAGGCCTGGGTGTAGTGGTTGTAGTAGGCGTCGTCGAGGCTGGGCGCCTGGGCGACGACAAACTGGTAGTCCGGGAAATACCGGCTGACTTCCAGCATGACCGGGAGCTTGAGAGCGACCTCCTGGGCCCGGCTGCCGGGTAACAACGCCACGATGGGCTTGTCCGATAGCTTTTCCGGCTGTTGCCTTTGCGCGGCCTCGATCACCTCCACCAGGGGATGACCCACGTAGTCCACCGTGTAGTCCCACTTTTTGTAGAATGCCTGCTCGAAGGGCAGGATCACGAGCATCTTGTCGACGCTGGTCTTTATATTTTTGACGCGGGATTCCTTCCAGGCCCAAACCTGGGGGGAAATGTAATACACGACGCGCAGACCCCGGGCCTTTGCCCAGGGGGCGATGCGCAGGTTGAAACCGGGATAGTCGATCAGGATCAGGACGTCGGGTTCGTAGGCCAGGATGTCGGTCTTGCACATCCGGAGGTTGCGCAGGATGTCGGGCAGGTGCCGGATGACTTCTACAAAACCCATGAACGCGAGCTCCCGGTAGTGTTTGACCAGGGTCGCTCCCGCGGCTTGCATCAGGTCGCCTCCCCAGCAACGGAATTCCGCCGAGGGATCTTTGCCGCGAAGGGCTTTGATGAGGTTGCTCCCGTGCAGGTCCCCGGAGGCCTCCCCGGCTATGAGATAGTAGCGCATGGACTTAGAGAATGAGCTTTACCAGCAGGGCGGCGATCCCGTACAGGACGGTGGTGACGAAGATGCCCTTGGCGGTCTGGTCCTTACCCGCGTTGATATACAGGGTGAAAATGACCGCGTTGGCCAGGAGGGATATGCTGGTGATGGCGGTAATGAGGTTGTGCTGTTCCAGGAGCAGGTTCAGGAAGTCGCGAAATGAGAAGAGCCGGTATTTGAAAAAATAGTAGATCAGGAAGCCCAGGATGGGCGCCAGAGCTCCCAGCGCGAGTCCCAGCCCTACGTGGTCTTGTTTGAAGAACTTGAAGCGGCCTTTTTTGATGGTCACAGTTGCCACGTTTTTTCCAGTTGTTGTTTGATGGTATAATTGGTTAGATCGAACTGCACCGGTACCACGCTCACGTAGTTGTTCTGCAGGGCCCAGACATCGGTATCGGTCCCCTCGTCAAAATTCACGAATTCTCCGGTTAACCAGTAATATTTTTTCCCGCGCGGGTCGAGGCGTTCATTGAAGTCCTCTTCGTATTTGGCATAGGCCTGCCGGCATACTTTTACCCCCTGGATGAGCTCCATGGGCACCGACGGGATGTTGACGTTCAGCGAAAGGTGGCGGTGTATCTTGTCCTTGAGCACCCTTTCGACGAGCAGGTGGGCGTAGTGCCTGGCCGCGGTGAAATCGGCCTCCAGGCTATAGTCCAGCAGTGAGAAACCCAGCGACGGGATGCCTTCGATGGCCGCCTCGATGGCGGCGCTCATGGTGCCGGAGTAAATGACATTGATGGAGTGGTTGGGACCGTGGTTGATGCCCGACAGGCAAATGTCCGGCTTGCGGTGCAGGACCTTGTCCACGGCCAGCTTTACGCAGTCCACCGGGGTGCCGCTGCACTGCCAGGCTTCGATGCCGTCAAAAATGGTTACGGGATCCATCCGGAGGGGATAGCCGATGGTGATGGCGTGCCCCATCCCCGATTGGGGCTTGTCGGGGGCTACGACTACGATCTGTCCAAGGTCTTTCACGGCTTCCACGAGGTTACGGAGCCCCGGTGCGGTGACGCCGTCATCGTTGGTCACCAGGATAACGGGCTGTTCTTGCTTTGTTTGTGCCATAGTACATTTCCTTTGAGGGTGCGGGCGCGTCTGGCCGAAATTACACCTTTTAGCGTCTTTTTTTGGAAATACTAAAAATGTTAGTATTTTAGTGCTAAAATTTTGCACTTACTATGGCCATCGCCGGTAAAAACCTCAAGTACTTACGCAAGCTGCGCGGCTGGACCCAGGAAGAATTCGCCACCCGACTTGGTATCAAACGCTCCCTGTTGGGAGCGTATGAAGAAGAAAGAGCCGAGCCTCGGACCGAGGTCCTGGAAATCGTCAGCGACATTTTCAAGGTTACCCTGGACGACCTGCTCCGAAGCGACATCGGCGAAGGGTCGGGTAGCAACTACCTGTCCAAGCGCCGCCAGCTGAAGCTGTCAACCCCGGGTCAGTCGATCATCCCCTTCGTGCCTTTGAAGGCCGCCGCCGGTTACCTGAATGGTTATGGCGACCCCGAATTCGTCGACGAGCTCAACACCTTTACCCTCCCGATGGTCGCCTCCGGAAACTTCCGCGCGTTCGAAATCGTGGGCGACTCGATGCTCCCGACCCCAAGCGGCTCTGTCATCGTCGGTGAAAAGGTGGAGGACATGGAGGCCGTAAAGAACAACCAGGCCTACATCGTGGTTTCCAAGACCGAGGGCATCGTCTACAAACGCATCCTCCGCAACAACCGCTCCCGCGCCAAGGTCACCCTGGTCAGCGACAACCCGGTCTACGAGCCCTACCAGCTGGCCATGGAGGACATCATGGAGCTCTGGGCCGCCCAGGTCGTCATCACCAAGGTCAGCCCCCAGCAGCGCTACGACGTGACGTCGCTGAGCCATCTCGTGAGCAACCTGCAGGAGCAGGTGAATACGATCAAGAAGAAGTTGCCGAACGCCTAGTCGAGGCCAAACACGTCCTTCGCTACGCGGAACGTATTGCAATGCGCCTCCACGATGGTGCGCACGTCCGGCGAATAGCCCCCGCCCATCGCGACCATGCACGGCACGGCCGAGTCGCGCAGGGCACGGAAGACCATCCGGTCGCGTTCCGCGCAGGCGTCGACCGAGAGGTTCAGGTGGCCAAAGCGGTCGGTGCCGAGCACGTCCACGCCGGACAGGTAGAACGCGAAGTCCGGACGGACGTCGCTTAGCAGTCGCGGGAGGTGTTGTCCGAGCAACTCCAGATACGCCTTGCCGTCAGTCCCCTTCTCCAGCTCGACATCGAGGTCCGACCTCTCCTTGTGGAACGGGTAGTTGTGCCGCCCGTGCATACTGAACGTAAAGACGCGCGGCTCGTTATTAAAAATCCGCGCCGTCCCGTTGCCC